>NZ_AEXS01000149.1:0-30360 GCF_000204455.1 Paenibacillus sp. HGF5
TGGTCACTACAGAAGCGAAGGCCAGCAGAATTGCTGCTAGGCGAGGGAAGACTCTGGCACGTAATGTGGCGATGCCTAGCAACAGACCTCCTAGCATATACAATACTCCCGCGAGCGGCGCTAATATTGGGAAGATCCCCAGATGAACCTCGCTAACCGTTCCTCCAAAGAGCCCAACCATTCCTTCCACAAACTTCTCAGCATCACTTGTCAACAACGGCAAAACGAATGCTTCGATGAAACTAAAAATGATTGAGATTAACCAGAACAGATTGAACAAAAGGAAACCGACCAAGCCAAGCCACCTCGTTTCTTTCGCTTGGCTTATATAGAATCCCGTAATTCCGATCAGGTTAAAGAGCGACATAGCCATAGTCAGGCATGCAACCACTACCCAAGAGTTTGTGTGCACAGAAGAGATATCATCTGTCGGGTGGATAAACTGAATGACGATATATAGTATCCCTGCTATTACTGCCATAAATCCTGACCACCGTTTGAGAACATGTGGTGTTATTATTGATTTACTTCCCTCTTTATTGTGCTCTATATTCACGATGATTCCTCCACTTCTAGATATTAATAACATGATCGCCAAGTCTTTTCTCGACATGACAGGTTTTCGACTCCAACCATCCATTGAGGTTATTTTGAATTTTTTTGCTACGGCCCCTTCCTTATGTTTGTCGAATATAACTTAACAAATATAGCCTGCCCTTACTTTTCAAATCTTGCTGTAATTGGTGAAGGGATCGTAAGGATCTGAAAACGAAAAAAAGCACCTCTCTCGAGATGCAAACGAATTTAGAAATATATTTTCCCCAAAGGACGGGGAAGCGCTTATGATAGGCATTCTTCAAGAACAGCCATTAGTCGCCTCAAAATCTTTTTCAGAAGTCAGCATTCGAGGCTATGCAAACGAGAATCTTACTTCAATAATATGCAAATGGTTTACGCCATCCCTCCACTTCCTACCGTCCAGCTGAACCCTCACTGAGCTGACAGATTCGTTCGAAATGAAGGTAAGTCAGTTGCCTTCCCCATCTCGTTCAGCAAATTCTCCATGCTCGTTCTCTGAAAGGACGCCAGGTAAACAGCCAACAGTTCATCCGTCTCCTCTTCGGATATGTCAAGTTCAAACACGATCAGCACATCGTCCTTCAGATAGATTTTCCACGCATTCAGCTCCGATCCTTCCTCTATCTCATGCTCCGGTTCCTCCAGACGCATACATCCGCGATAGTCGGGCAAGCTCCACATGCTCTCATCGAATATAGCCCAATACGGCAGCCGATCCTCAACGCCCAGCTGAACGAGTCCCTTGCCAGCGAGAAAACGTTGAAGCGATCGATTTTCCAGCTGCCAGTCGGGAGAGTTCCACGCGCACAAATAGACCGGTGGATCTTCCTGCTCCAAATCCTGAATTCGGATCCCGCAATATATCACAGACTCCTCTACTTGATAGAAGATCAGAAACGCCTTGTCTGTCGTAAAAAAAGTGTCATCGGGAATGAACACATCCTGCAGAGGGAGCGGTTCATATTGGTTATTGCACCCTTGAGTGATATATGGGGAACTTCCCAAAATCTTGTAATAATCCCGAAGTACCGTCGGCAACGGGAAACCCAGGCTTTGTTCCTTGGCTTGAATGTCCGCCTCCGGAATGCCGTGGGCCTCCTCGTGATGCTCTCCTAATACGCGGAGAAGTCCTTCCATATTCGCTTTCATAAAAGTTGGGTCAACCTCCTCGACGTATATCGTTCAACAAGCTTCTGCGAGTTCTTCTAGGGAACATTGATACGCTTCGCAACGAATACATTTAATTTATTCAATCTAACAATCATGAATTTAATAATTCTGATGCTGAAACCTTTTTCCAGCCTTCAAGTCCTACTAAATTTAGTATACGTTCTTTTTCTGAAGCATCAAATTTGTCCGTATCTTTTTTAAGACCCCCTTCAAATTCCTTCATGTACTGCTCATTACTCGTGTCGGTAACATACATATAATAGACATCTTGGATCGTATCTCCGTTGCGAAATTGAAACTGAAAGACATACATTTGTTTAATTTCTTGAATATTAGGCAGTTGTTCGGGTTCTCCACTCTGTGCCCATTGTGCGGCATTCCTCAGCAAATCAGGGTCACTTTGAACATTGATCAGTTCGGGTTGAACGCGACTGGAATCATTACGGTACATATAAATATTTATCATATCCAATTTTACGGATTCTTCTATTTGATCCTGATTTCTTGGCGAACAGGAAGTTAGGATCAAAACAACAAGAACAACGCATAACAAAACTTTTTTTAAGTTAATATGAATCACCCCTATAAAAAATTTTAAACAAAGGAAGGATTTCCCATAAAAAAGAAGAATATGTAATTTGTATTAGTATTATACCATATTTAGCCAAAAGGAGTTGGGATCTTGAAGAAATTATTTTTTTCGGTCATTGCCTTAGTCCTATTGATGCCAAATCTAGCATCAGCTGATCAAATCGCTGTACCACAACAAGAAATGTTATCCTCTATTAATCAGATCAAGGAATACGTTTTGACCAACAGAGACGTTAACGTAATGTTATACGATGAAAACGGGAATATTCTTAACGAATTCCATAGCGATGGTAATGTAATTAATTATCAGTATGACGCAGACGGCGAAATGATATCTTCAACAGATTCGTATAATGGGATGCAGATTTATGAGCTTGACAAAAAAACTAATTCTCTAAGTATTAAAACTTATGCAAACTCGGCTTTTGTGAATGAAAAAAACCTTGTTAATGAAAACGAACAGGTTCCATTAGACACATCAGAAAACATTCCTATTCCCTATCCCATAGTTCCCTTTGCATATGAAAGTACAGTTATTTCGGGAGTTAATATGAATACTCTAATAACTGATGCTGACTTTACCAATTCTTCAACCATGAGCTCATCAGCTATTCAGACATTCTTTGAGAATAGAGACTCAGTATTGAAAAATGTTGTTCTAATCTATTATTTAGACTCGAATGGTAATCCATATTTTAATGGTCATACCATCAATGCCGCTTCAGCAATTAGTACAGCCGCCACAACAAACGGAGTCAATCCCAAGGTTATACTGGCAACTCTGCAAAAGGAATCTTCTCTAATTTCTGCTAAGCCAGGATCCGTTGATTATAGTTCTCGACGGTTCTATTATGCAATGGGTTATGGAGCAACCGATTCTGGTGATGATCGATCAAAAGGCGGGTTTAATTATCAAATTTCTGGTGGGACACAAACTCTTAAAAATCGTTATACCCAATCACCATCATCTGGATACCCAATAAAGCTACCTGATGGCACTGTTACAAGTATAAATTTTGGTAAATCTGTAACTTCCGGCGGAGTTACGTACAAAAACTATGTTTGGGTAGATAATAGAGCCACCTATTCTCTTTACCGTTATACACCACACACCATCGATACCTCACTTTTACCAACCATTGGGGGGGGAAATTACCTTTTTGTAAAAATTGCAACTGGTTGGTGGGGCTCATCATCACCTTGGAGATGATTTTTAATAATCTGGATTAATTCAAACTCAATATTTAAGTGTCACTCTAATTCCGACCATTCAAATGGAGGTCACAGCTTCAGTAGGATATTCTGCTGGAGTTGTGGCCTTTTATTTTTGATCATTCTATTTTTGAAAGTTAGGTGAGTTGAAGTGATGGGAAGATTCGTTTCCAATCCATTGTTCGGAAAATGCATGCTTTGGGTTCTCCCCATCTTACTAATGTTCTGTGGTCCATATTATCCAATCTTGATGTGATATCGAGAAAAATCCTCCCCCTGCCTCAAGACGTTTTATATTCTTTCAGGGAGCTACTGTTTACGGGGAATTAATCGAACATATCTCGATCAGCTTTCAAAGAGCCTTTATTGGTTTCTTAATCGGCGGGGGGATCGTTCTTGTACTTAGCTTTATTAATGGCTTATCGTCCATCCCCAAAAAATTATTGGATACAACGATTCAAATGTTCCTCATCTGGCGATGATTCCATTAGTCGGTCTATGGTTGGGCATTGGCGAGGAGTCGAAAATACTTTTGGTTGCGATCGGCGTGTTATTCCCAGTCTACATCAACACCCTGGACAGCATCCGCTTCTCCGTGGACAACGGATTGATCGAAATGGGGGACGTATACGGGCTGCCCTCAACTTCGCTCTTTTGGAGAGTCGTTCTGCCTGGTGCACTTCCTTCCATTCTAGTCGGACTACGCTACGCTTTAGGTATCATCTTTCGGTTAAAGGTAACTTATATCGCAGGCCATTAAGGATATATGTTCCGTCTTCACCTTCACCCTTCCTAACTATCGTCCTCGCTTGCATTATGCCATGAATTCCATTAACTTATTTTTGATAGCTTCATTTATTATAAATGATCGTACATGCAGTTGTAGGAGGATTGAGAGAGGCGTGATTCTCAAAAAGCACAGGTGTCTCATAGCCATCTTCATGACCTTGGCTGCCCTTTTTACCGGTTGCAGCACGTCCGTCAAACAAACCGTTCCGCAGAATACGGACCCCGAATCGATTTTAAGCGTAATCTATGATTTGGAAGGGATCAAATCCGCTGGTTCAGTGAACACGGAACCTTTGACAGAAATCTCGGAGATCGAAGAAAATATCAGCATCCGCTACCAATACGTTTTCTTGGTAAAAGATGCCGTCAATCAGAATAATCAAGCCGTTCCGGATCGGCTGTATGTCGTTTCTGCGGTCGAGAATACGAGGAAGGATCGGGAAATCAGCATCCAGTACATCGACGGCTCCATCAATGGAGAAATAGCCGAACACAATCCGCGGCACCTTCCCATTACCGTAAACCTATGCCCGGATGATTCCAACTCTCCTTGCGGAGCTGATGATTCGAAGACGTATCAAGCGAATGCGGTTGTTTTTTCGTTGGACCAATTCCCCGCATTTCGTTCGCATGGCAACGTCGTTGATATTAGCGTTAAGTATGCATTAGGTAAGAATAAAAAGGAGCTTCGCGAGCAATTTCTAAGCGATGCGGGGTTGCAGGAAACTGACGATGCTGTCGTTTCCCTGAGGCTGCCGGACACATTCGCGAAATAACCATCGAAAAATATGAATCTGTTGATTCAAGGGCACGAGGTCTGTTTAGGACTTGGTGTCCTTTTTTTGCTTAAAGAATTGACTTAGCATTTAACCAAAATAGGTTGCCCGTGATCGGATAATGACCTATTTCTAGTCCCTGTAACTGCCTATATCGCTATAGCATCAATATAATAAGCCGAAATTACCTTTTTTAGTTTCCTTCAAGGCGAATCCCGGCCCGGTATTTCCTTAGTTGATGGCAAGCAAAGCAGGAAAGCCAGCACCAAAACTATCGCCGTAGATTTCTGGGCTTGAATCATCACCATCGTCGGCCGTCGTCACACCCACATCAGAATAGGTTTAATACTCCGGTGGTTTTCGTATGCGCCGCGCTTGTACATGAAGTATTTTATAGCCCAACTAACTGACTGACTTAGATTTATTGATTTCATCAGTATAACTCTGGCTTTTTTCTTTTCTGAACAGAATATGTTCTATAGTGGCCTTCGCAAAAGTGAAACTAATCACGAATGGAAATGAAAGTGTTAGAAAAACAAGGTTTGCTGCATCTCGAGAAGTAATTCCGTCGTCACCTGATGCTGGTGAAAACAAATATCTTAGAAACCCTAAATCTGATTCTGGAACTACTATAATATAAATCGCAACGAACAAAGAAACACTACTTGCAATTGCTTGGTTCCATTCAAGTGCTACCTTAGCTCTTTTTAAAAAATCAATATCTCTATTATCAAGTAACACCCACAGTACACAGGACAATGGGATTAATATAAAAGGTGAAATCAATATGACCATACCATTCCCTCGCGTTAATACGCCAAGCATGAAACAGAAAAACATCCCTACAAATAATGGTTCTAATATAAAATAAAAGAACATTATTGCGAAGATATTTTTTTGTCTGATCGAAGAATATCTTCTTTTTATGCTTTTGAATACATTCACTATATGTGTAAACCTCCTTTAAATGCCATGCGTGGTTTATCGGTAATGTATAAGCGTTATTCTTCCATATTAAGTATTACTGGTTCCAAGGCGTTAAATCAAGGTTTACTTATTCATTCCTACCTTATATTCCCTCACACGCCGGTAAAATGTTGGTTACGTTCATGAGTTACTTTATTTGAAATAAACACTATGCGCATGAGGTTCATGTATTTGTGACCAAAAACGATCTATTTCTTCATCTGCTGATTCAGTATGCCGAGCGCACGAGTTTCGAGTTTAGCGCGTTCTATTGTTTAAGGAAGAGGGTTTTATAGGGCAAAAGAAAAACCTTGACTGAGTGACGAGCACTCGATCAAGGTTATACTAATTACTCTACAGTTACATTATCACTTCTAAATGTCATTATTTTTATATCTCCTTCACCTTCAAAGACGATTTTTATGTCTTTCGACGTTGAAGAAGAATCCACATCCGTACAACTGATCTCCAAGATTGAATCGGAATCTACCGTATCATTTGTTGAATCTAAATGATAACTTTGTACATTTTCAAAAGTAACCTTAATTACTTTCATTTCATCTTCCTCGGGACTGTAATTTTTTTGTCTCCAATTACAGAGATCGATATCGAGAACCAGTTTCTCGCCGTTAATACTAATATTTTCCAATAGACTGTCATGCAAATCGTATTCTTCAATAAAACTAGCTATTTTCATACTTACTCACCGTCCTTTATTACAATATGAGAAGCTTTCGAACCTTTACCCACAGGATTTCCGTCAATATCAAAAAAATAATCGACTTTTTTATCAGTATAATTCGGATTGTGGATATGGTAATGGTCTACCGCTTCAAATCCTGTTGCACCTTTCTTTCCTGGATCATAACTGATTTTTACACCTGTTTCCGGATTATAATATTCCCGAGACATGGTATTCTCGGCTTTCCTTGGATCAGTTACATCCTGCCAGCCTTCGTTGAGCAATTGATCTGGTGTCTTTGTTCGTATGTCGTTGATCATGTTGCCCATGGCATTACTCGTACCCTCATCCCCCGACTTCTTACCGTCACCATCACCGCCACGATCGCCGCCACCACTACCACTACCACTACCACTACCACTACCACTACCACTACCACTACCGCCGCTATTACCGCCACCAAGCTCATCATGCTTATTATTCAGCGGGCCTCTACCCCTAATTCCAGCACGGTTGAGAATAGCGCCTCCAAGAATCATAGCCGACTGTTGACCCAAGTAATTGGACCAGCCGCCTGCTGAATCGACTTCTTTCATTGTGTCTGCCACGATTTTTTCACGATATTCGTTATTAAAAACCATACGGCCGGCCCATGCCGCTGTGTCCCAAATATCCTCGACCGTCCCGATGGTTGCATTATAGAGCATGTCTTTCCCGGTTCCAAGCGGATCTTCGTACAAGGATATCGCCGTATCCTTTAATGAGTTCCCTAACTGGGCGGCCCCGATCTTTACGCCCTCCCATAGTTCCTCTGCTTCTTGCTTCACGGTGTCCCATGCCTTCCCGGCTTCCTGTTGCACCGAATTCCAGGCTTCCTCCGCTTTTCTCCCGGCATCCTCTACGGCACTATAGCCTGCGGGTCCCCTCATCATAGGGAATGTTCCCAGCACATGCCCAGCAACTTGGATCGGTTGTCCCCGCTCATCTGCTGACTTAAATCGTTGGGCAATCCCTCTGAGCTCCAGGCTTGTCCGATGGATATGCTCCGTGGTCTGCGTCATCTCCCGATGCGCCTGCTGAAAATCCGCATAAAAACGGGATCTCGTCGTACCTTCCCAGGCAGACTCCAGCATATGGATGTTCTGGTTCAGCATGTGTATCATTGCTTCCAGCTGTTCATGCGCCCTGGAGCATTGCAATGCAACGTGCAGCAACATCTCCGGTGTCACCAAAATTCTACTCATAACAACCTCACCATCTTACTTCCGGGATTGAACCCGATCTCCGATCATAGTTAACTTAAATATTTTACTCCACTTGAATTATATGGAAAAGGTTCTTGAGGCCTTGCTATGTCACTTTAAAACTAGGATCTTTTTCTCAGTTAATAGCGGGACTTTATTACGAGCGGGATTCTCAGTAATATGACCATTATTATAGGTGGGAGGATGAAGGGAGTCACGGACATACCTTAAAAAATGGGGCGAATAGATGGGTTAATTTATCCTTTATTATTCTCGTCCTGCTTGCTTGCACTGAATATCTGTTTAGAAAAAAATAATTTCTACTTGTCCTTAGGTATCAATGGAACACCGGAAAAACTGCTGTATTCCTACCGACGATAATCGGTGAATCCACCAATTCCTTAAAGTTTACACCCTTATAACCATACTCATGTAATAATGACTTGGTAGCCTTTTCCCCCAATGTTACAACAACTTTAGGTAGAATGATCCCCTCAATGAGAGGTTTAAGAAATAAGGACACGCGATTACGAAACCACGATCCTCTCACTTTACCAGCTAGCCCACCTTCTGTTTTCACACACAAGATAGCATTGGAAAAAATAAATAGTCATGTTTGTTTTTACCGTTACTTTTACACCAGCAATATTTAACTATCATGGACAATCCATCTGTAAAATTCACTCCCTAACGTTTTACGAAACAAATATAAACAAGCAAATAGTAAATTAAAAACAGTAAAAGCCAGTGTATCCCCATTCATCTCGCCCCATGTCTCGAAAGCTGAAATCCAGATTTCATCCACCTGTTCGTCTAGAAACTGCATCGTTTCCCAATTAGGCTCCTTATCACCGCTTGTTAAGAGAATAGAAGTCAGTCATATAGAGCATCATCATCATTAATAAGCGTTTCATTAAACCGTCCTTCCTATCCTTCAAAGTTAAGTGTAACAACGCTAACAGAAACATTCCTAAATCAAATCCCAATAAAGTTATTGACCAATGGTGTATTTATACATTAAATTACTTATATACGTCATTTTCCTGAATATGGAATATGAATCTGGAGGGGGGATATCTTTGTTACCTACAGACACAACGATAAGTACGGAACTATTACGATACCTGAAGAAGACAAACCTCAGCATTTCCGCGTTTGCAAATAAATCAAGAATTAATTCAGGAACACTGAGCCGATTCATCAAAGGGCAACAGCCCCTTTCCGTCTCCAACCTTGATTTAGTTACTGAAGCTATGAAATTGGAAGAGGGATATTTTTATTCCTTATATGCGTATGAATGCATGATTCAGTCATCCCCTAATTGGAGACGACTTGGCCCATTTATCATGCGCTGTGCCGAACTAAATAAACTCAAATGCTTAGATCAGCTTGTTGGAATGATGATGGATAATTTAACGTATTCATCTTTGCTCTTTGATACCGCAGAAGCACTATACCATAAGGGAAATCGAGAAGCGGCCCTGATCATTTACAAAAAGGTTGCCGAAAGTGAAAAATACCAACATGCCGAGCGATTGGGTATGTGTCAATACAGAATATTTACTTGCTCCTTAAACTCTGATCAGGAACATAACCTGGACTGCACAATACAGTTTGAAAACTATGTCAAACGGCTCCCTGATGCAGTACAATTAGATGCACTAAAAGATTTAGCGAACACGTTATTATCTTTACGTAAATGGAATAAGGCGAAATACTATATTCAGGAGATGGGACGTATCTCCAGAGTACTATATTCTCAAAAACATAAACAAGCCAGACCTAGCAGTAGACTTAAACGACCAGCCAAGCCTTTGTTCGGCTATATTTTGTACTCTGATTTGCTGTTAGGTTCGATAGCAGCTGAAAACGATGACTATGATCAAGCACTTTATTATGTATCCTGTTACGAGGATCAAAGCTGGGTTAAAGAATCAGATGAAGCTGCCGAAATAACCAAAGAACAATTTCGGGAATGGGCAAAAGGTAACCGTTATTTATATGAACTAATGAAAGGTAATACAGATGTGCTAGAACCGTATATCGATTATCTATCCTCCCGTGAAAACGAAATACTAAAGGCTTTATTTAAAATCATTCAGGCAGCTAATATGTATCATTTTGAAATCGATCAATATCTTGATAGATTCGAAAAATTGATCTTAAACCATCTCAAACGCGGGGGAGGAGTCGGAAGTTATACAGAATATATAATAGATGACCGTTTTGCCAATTTTCTTACCGATCTCGGTAAGTATTACATATGGAAGGATAACATTCAAAAAGGATCGAAATATATATTGGAGAGTTTGGAAATCTCATATAAAATTAATAGTACAGCTAACATCGTGAGATGCTGCACGACGATTGAGCATATCCGACATAAGTTAAGTCATGTAGATCTCCAAAAATACGCCGCCATAATGAAGGAGGTTTATTATCGCAATGAAAAAAAAATTAGTGGTGTTTTCACTCATCCTTAGCTTCACTGGAGCTTTGGTATTACCGGGTAGCCTAACTATAACCGATCCATCAAAGCCGATTCCTACCATCCCGATGTCTACCACAAACAGCCATGGTGAGGGTGGCTGGTGATTAGTGCTCGCTTACTCACCGCCTTCGGCAAAGCACTCGCACGGAATAGCTCATACAAGATGACCTAAGCAATCAATTCACGTGATCGACCGATTGAATATAAGTGATGATGAAGAGCCGAGGCTAATGATATTTGTCTAGCCTTGGCTCTCTATGTTAAGTCGTCGATTTAGATGGAGGTATCAATACCTCACGAACTCCTAGATGAATATACCCTACTATTCTTCATCTATTTGAAAATGGTGAGTGAGACGTTCAATAGTAAACTGGTTTCTCAATTTACATGCTGAGTTCTGATTTGCAAACATCCCTTTTTCCCAGATAGCTTCATGCTTCGGAACCGTCTTAATCCAATCCACGCGCACCACGTACTCGCAGAGATCAGGATCATCGACATCCTTATCCATGCTGACCTGTAAATCTGCATCGAGAAGCGGAATATTCTCCTCATCAACTAACACGTTAAAATCCTTGATTGGCACCACTTCATCTTCAACAATACCTACACCAACATACCCTACCTTAGGAATACACGCAAAGATCCGGGCACCCGGCTTAAGGAGATTCAGTGTATTGCTGTACCACCTTCCTTGTCCAGCCGAAATGAAGCCGTATCGTCTGCAATCCTCCCAGTTCCGATGAATCCCGTCTCCCAAGGAAACGTAATAGTCTTTTCCGTTCCAAGGAGCCTTTCCTGTCTTTTTGGACGTCACGCTGGAAGCTTTCGCTTCTACTTGGTTGGGATCAATAAGCCAGTTCCTAGCTAAATACTCGTTATCTCCATCTTTGAAATAATGGACGAAGAGAGCATTAACAGGTACACCGAAGGTCGTCAAATAATTAATAATGCGTTCAGTGGATGGATCCAGCTCAGCTGATACGATAATTAATTCATGCAGCTCATTTAAGGCATCAGGAAAATCAGTCTTGAAATGATCTACAAACTCTTGCTCCAGCTGCTTTCCTGGATTTTTATCACTATAAATACGAATGATATCCGTGTAATCTAGCTGTTGAACCCAGGAGGCATAATCCAGCGTTTGCGCAACAACTTCACGAGGCGTCTTGTTACGCTTAAGCTCAATTACAACCAAATTACCTTCGGCATTCATCGCTAAGATGTCGATGAATTTACCGAACGCCGTACTGATCTGCCTGCCGATAAGCATCAAGGAAGGGTCAATAATGCTAATATCATCGGCAATGACATCCTCGAGCTTACGCTCGGTTTCTATACTTGAAAAATGGATCTTCTCCACCTTTTCATTGATTTTCCACACTCCTAGTTCGATGGGCATATGAGCTTGCTCCTTTTCCAATCAGTATTAAATGATTACATCACTTAGGAACGTTGGCGATAAAAGATTAATAAAATACTTTCCAAATATTATCGATCAAATATAATAGATAATATTGCCAATCCCTATTGGATGATAATACCTACATGTTATCAGAAAGGACAAAATCAAGAAATGAAAAAACTAGCAATACTAATCGCATTTATTTTTATCCTTACAGTGACATCTGCCTGTGGAAAAACAAGTGACCAATTAAATACTTCCCAAGCATTACAGAGCAACGAGGAAAAGCATCAGGAACAAAAGAACAAGGGGGATGATAGCTTAAACATTCCACCTGACAACGAGGAAACTACAACTACTTCACACAATAGTCAGCAAGAAGTTACACCGAATAATGTTGAGACACTGCCAGATCATGCGGCCCTAGATATTCCGACGTCCGACTCATTAATTCGTTCTCCTGAAGGAAAGAATTTATCTCAAGTTGAGTGGCAACCTGGTGCGCCGGATGTGACTTTGCCTATAAGATTTGGTACAACGGAGGCTGAATTAGTTCTAGGACTAGATCACCCTAACGGGACTAAGGCTGTGATGATCTTCCCTTCTACTCCCGTGGGTTGGCAACTTGACTTGTCTGGTGATACGGGAGTATTCGACGAATACGGGGAATTACAGGAGGGTTATAAAATTCAAGCGGCTCTCCATGATTTTGATCAAGATGGCATAAACGAATTAATCGTCACAGCTGGTGACTCAATAATTGATTTAAGCATTTGGGTTTATTCCTTTACAACCGTCGGGGACTTGCAGAAAATCAATCCAATCAAGCAAGAATTATCAATTACTGGCCAGAGGTACATAGAGCTTGATGATGATGAAATCATTGCCCCTTATGGATCTCAAGGATTATTCGAATACTATAAATATGTGGATAAAGTGTTTATGCAACCCGTTTACTAGTTTCTCTAATAATCCGATTAAAGCTAACTTGGGGGACATAATGACGAAAAAAGATTTATTAGAACAATGGAATAGTACATACAAAAACTACTCTGTTTCTTTTACATCTGTAAATGAAGTAATTGACCCGACTAAGATCATAACGCGCTTAGAGCAACTACTCAACGGGGTAAGCTTTACAGATTCCATTTATATATTGCATATCATTTCTGAAGAGCAAGAATTAACCCCTATATATATTGGGCGAAGTAATGCTCCTATTACTCGGTGGAGGTCGCATCTTAGTGGCCTTATCAAAGCGAAGGGTCTGTATGCTACATGGAGAAAGTTGTTATTTAATGAACATGGAAGCCTCAAGCATAATACAAAATTACAGGTGATAGTCGATACCCATTTGACCCATTCTCCAATACCTGGTTTTCCCTGCACAATTGGATCCGTGGAATATCAGTTAGTGAGTTTAGTATCCGACACCTATCCAAAGTCTCTATTAAATCGTGAGGGGAATCGTCGATGATTTCATTTACTAAATGGCTTAAATCTAATCAAGGTCATGTATTTGTTCCGTTATTTGAGACATTCGAAGGATCGCTACAAGTAGTTACCAAAGTTAAAGTTGTGAAGGATAAAGATAGACGTCTGTTAAGACGTTCTTCCTTAATGGAGCAGGGAGTAATCGATGTTATAGAATCTAATATCAAAAATCCATATTGGGAAGGTATCATCTATGTCATGGGTACTGGAGATTCAGACAATTTCAAACCGTTGTATATTGGCAAGACTGAAAGAAAAGGTGTTAAGAATGAAATCAGTGCTAATATTAAAAATATCCGAAGAAACTTTCACATGTTTGCAAGATGGGGAGATGGACTCGCCTACCATATCGGGGATCTTAGCCAAGTTCTATTCGGTTTTGAAGGTTATCAGAAGCCACAGAAAAAATATAAACGGTGGGCCGAAGCTATGTTCTCATCGTATGATCCACCAATCCTAAATGAATCCGTAAACTTTTACGTCGCGCCATGGTTTGAAGGACAAATTGGTCTATCAGGATTGCCTGGTTCGCTACCAGCTGTTGAGAAAGAAATGATAGCTATTGCTTCCTATCAGTTTGGTGAAACACTCTTGAACAAGGATGGTGTTTAATTTGATTAAAATCGCACTTGTCAGTTGTACAAAAATCAAACAGGATTTCACTTGCGATGCTCGAACAATGTACAGTAAATCACCTTTTTTTTCCAATATTGTTCGATTTGTTGAACAACGTGAATATATGGACTGGTACATTATGTCGGCTAAATATGGATTAATCACAAAAGATCAAATTATTGATCCTTATGATATTACTCTAAACAAACTGAAGTCTGCTCAACGAAAGGCTTGGGCAGAGCAAGTCTTTAAAGCAATTAGTGACCTAGATGTGACTGAAATTGATTTTTATGCTGGAAAGAAATATCGTGAATATCTTATACCTCTCCTTGAGATGAAGCACATTACCTGTAATGTTCCATTACAAAGGCTTGGTATCGGAGAGCAGTTAAAGTATTTATCAAAGAACACTTATTAGGAAATTGAGAATTGATCTGCTCATGGTCACTTAAGGAACAAGTAACGTTACTTTTAAATAAAAATGAGAGGGATTGAGCGCACCGCTCCCTTTCTCCAAGTATACGGGGATACATCCAAAGGCCTTTAGACTGTTTCCTTTTTATGTAATATACAAAACGCAAGTGGATCAAAGTTGCTGAACTTGATTTTTGGGGAATTGTAGCAATCTTCCCCCACTACACAGAGCCATCATTCACGTAATAAGATTCATGAACCCATCCCCATTACCCCAAAGAATGAATTTTATCGACATATTCAGTAATCATCCCTCTCTCTATCCCATCTAAATATCATTCATATGCTCCTAATAGCAACGACTTCACATTCTGAATAGAAGAAGTAAACTCAGACTAACAAGTTATTGAACAATAAGTATTTAAGTTATATAAGCAAGTTACCAGGGCAATAACAAACAACAATAAGGCTGCTTATTAGCAGCCCTCTAAATTTCACTCGATGATTAATTCTTAGCCTTTACTCTGTCAATCGTATACCCTTGGTCTTTGTAATACATCTCCATCAGTCTTTCAAAGTCCGTCCCCAACAGTTTATGGATGTCTGCAGTTATGAGTTGAGCATCCGCACGCTTATCCATAGTCTTGATATTGGATGACGCGTTTTCGTATCACACGAAGTTGTGGCTGTGCTAGAAGAAATCCTAGTTGTTACGAATCCCAGCCTTCTTCTTCGCTCTCCTTTTTCGTGTCCAAGCAGCCCCAACAACTTCTGCAATAATTAGCCCTACGAAAAACACACCCACAAACATACCCCAATGTAACTTAGGGTTAATAAAATACAACGAGAGAGCCAGGATTGTAAACAACCCTCTCAGCACATATGCGATTTGTCGCCCTTCGGCTTTATATGTTCTCGCCATAACGGTTTAACCTTCCCATTGATTAAAATTGTCCGAACCGTGAATCCCCAGCACCCGCTTCGCCAAATCCACTTGATCATGATCAAGCTCCACCTTGACCGTACCTAGACGTCTCTGTTCGCGCCACTTTATCAGGTCCTCTTCCGTCTCAAGTTTTAGTTCCGCGATTTCCAGAGCTCGGTCAAACATGTACTTCGATGTATACAAAGCGGTATAGATACCTCTCCCGCCAGAAACGATCGGTTGATCCCGTTTGATCCACTGATCGATTATAAATTTGACATATAACTTCTCTTCAGAGCCTCGTCTTGCCGGACGTTCGGTAATTTCTTTGCGACGCAGAACCTTCCAATCCACGACACGTCCGTACCAATGGATCCCCGTCTCTTCCGTAGAGGCGAATTTTCCCTTCGATTGATACAGAGCGATGTATTCAATCTGCGTGAGAATCTTGTGATCTGTCACGTTCTCTAGTGGCATATGATAAAAGTTCAGTTTGAGTGCCTGCTCCAACTGGGAAGGCTCCCTTAACGAACCGACAAGCATGTTTTTGCCAGCCAACTTATCTTGGTAGTAGTTCTTCGTGCCTCGTGGTCTTGTGGAGCGTTCGTATGCTTTCTCCGGGCTGTCTCTAATGATCTCATCTAAGAACGCTTCCATAAGCTCGGTCGAATTCGGCAGAAATGGAACAGCACCCACATTAACGAGCTCGATACTTCTATAGAAACGATGCTCCCGGAATTTCTCCTCATCATGATACGGAAATAGCACATAGGCGCCAAACATGCTCCGCTCATACTCTTGTCCTTGCCCTTCAGCATACACAATCGCATCCCGGTACCGATGCATCGTGTTGATATCCTCTTCCTCGGGACCTGGCTGCTTATATTTTTCATAATAAGGGGTACCCTCGTATGCCGGATTCAACCGATACTTAGCATCGAAAATATACTTATACTCCACTGCAGCCTCATTCTTCTTAAGCGTTAGCACATTATCCGGCTTCTGGCCAAGCGTAGCGCTCCGATCGCCTTTCGGAAGTGCGTTGTAATAGAGCGTAAACATTTCCCCGTTACTCGGGTTGCGGTACACCATTTTAGCCTTCGCCGACTTATCCAATGTCACAAAAATCCCCGTGCGCTGCACCTTAATAATATCTTGCTTAAGAAGCTCGTATTTCCGGCTGAGAACATCATGGATTTTCAAGAAACACCAATACTCATACAGCTGCGCCAAGTCTTTCATCGAGAGCCGGAACAAGTCGCTTTGAATGGACAGCCCTTTCATAAGCATCAGATAATTCCGATACACTTCCCGGTATCCAGGTGCCATCTGCAATACTAGGGACACTGATAGCTGCTTCATCCCACCAACATTCAGAAAGTCGAGACTTAGCAATCGCTGTAGCTGGTTCTTCATGGAACCTATTCGCCTCATGAGAAGTGGATCTTGCAACCGAGACTTTCCGGACAGTCTGAGCTTCAGTTCTTTTAATTTGCTTAATATGCGTTCAAGCACCCACCGCACAAAACGGTTCTCCATCGTATCATATTGGATTTGTCTTTTCGTCTCCAAAGCATGATTAGGGTACAGCGAATGCCCATTAACCGATATAAAACCAATCCTGTCATCATGCCGAAGTAAATGCGGGTGTTTCGTCAGGTAAGCTATGTTTTCTTTACCACTCTTCTTGACTCTAGCTGCCTCCACCTTCCGCATCTCTTTCACCAACTTATAGTTAGGCGAAGTTTGGATTCGTTCTACGGCCTGGACAAGCTGTTCAAACACATGCTGTAAAATCGTAAAAAACTCCGTCAAACTCTGGTTCTTCGTTTCCTTTAAACCGGTGAGATGGTACGTTTTACGAAGGAAATCGAATGACAAATTATAAATCTGCCGGTTCACGTCGCTAAGGATCGCTTGATAATCTTCCTTATAATCCATTTTGGAAGGGAAAACCTCTAATTGCAGCTGAAAAATAGCCTGACCACCCAGACGAAGCTCCAAATCCGTTAAACCAACCTCATTCTGAAAGTTCAGGATCCCCGACAGGATCGACTGCCCAAGTGGCTTAATTGCCTGCCTGACACTGGCATTCTCATGATGGAAGGTTAGAGCCAGCGGCTGCTTTTTCTCCACCACAAGCTCATACGACTGTGTCTCGAAAAATAGCGGCCAGCTCTTCTCCCCCATCTGCCATGAAATAAGCTTCCCTGTCTCCGGCGAGAACATAGAAATCTGTTCAATTTTTAATTCACTCGAAAGGGATTGAACCTGGAGGCTTGTATCGATCCATTCCCCATCATTATGACGATGAAGTTGCATAGACTCCACCGTTGGATGATACGGTTTACCTTGAATGTAGAGGTTGAACAGATTGGTCTCAACTCGCAGTAATTCCACGCTCTGATTAAGAGAGCCAGTAAGAGGTGAATCCATCTTCTTCTAACCTCCGTAGCATAAAGGCGATTTTCCGAGCGCTTAGCGGATGCTTCGCCTTGTCCTCTTCTTGGTTGTCGTTCCAGTTCAGATAAATCTCCGATGCATCATCCATTAGATCTGACACAGGTAACGTTCTTCCTAATGCCCCTTGCAGGAGCTTGAGAAGCACCTTCTTCACCGATAAACTGCTGCCTTGGACGCGCGGTAGGATTTTCTGCAGAAGCTGCAAGTCAAAAGCTTCATCATCCGAAAGCAGTTCAAAACGTTGATTGTAAACCATGTAAAAGCAAATCGAATCCCGAATCCGGAACCCAACATGGGAATGAATCTCTTCTAAGATTTGATTGATCTTCACTAGCTTCTCAGTTGTGGCATGTACTAGTTCTGTATACTCGGAATAAACGTCGATCAATTGCAAATACTCGCTTCGTAAAAACGAGTTATGGACCGGTAGATCTGTTGCTTCCTTCTCATGAATGGCTAAACTCGGGTATTGCTGTAAATTGATATAGTTAAACTCAATGGTGTTCGCGCGATCGAGCACCTTTTTGCTGAAAGGATGTGTCGTCTCATCCATATTCACTGTGCCAATCAAATAAACATTATCCGGTATGGATAAGTCTCCATACAGTAATTGCTCCTCCTGCAGCAAGGACTCCCGGTTGATGAGCTTGGAAGTAACAATTCGGTCTTGTCTCCATTCCTGCGTCTCGATGACACTGAGTACATCGCTAAAGTAATACTCCACCCGTGCCAAGTTCATCTCATCCAGGCAGATAAAATAAGGCTTATGCTGATTCTCTGGTTGAGACGCCTCTACTAGCACCTCTGCCAAGCGACCAGGTCGGAACACCCCCGACAAGTCTTTGTATCCCAGCAAATCCGAAGGATCGCTCCAGTCTGGCCGCACCGGAATCAGCGTAAACTGGCCATTGTCCGCGGTGGCCCCCATCGCTTCGGCAAATAGCTTCACGAGCTTGGTTTTCCCAGTACCTGATACCCCTGCCAGGATGACAAATGGTTTTGTCTTTAGGGAGACATATAGGTTCTCTACAAGGCCATGCGGGTAGTGGAACCCGCGGTGGGAGATGAATGACTTAATCTGCTCTAACTGCTCTGACACGGTTAACGAACTCAAGGATGGGCTCTCCTTCTCTTCAGGGGCTGTTATTTCTTCGTCTGCGTTCTTGTTCTGCAAAACATGTTTCACATACATTTTATAGTTAGAAACCACATTCTCTAGATCGGACTGCAACTGATCGTCATCTGGAATAGCCTCACGATCATAGCGGATATACGCAATCGTAGAGACCTGGTAATCGCGACCGAGTCCGCTTTTTGACGTTAGATTAATCCCATCGTCCTTATGCATACCCTCCAACGGAATGAGCTCTCGAATCTCAGCAGCTTTGTGCTCGAGGTATTGGTACCCTTCTTTCTTACCGAGCTCATCCTTCGGTACAGTAACCCCTTGGGCTAAGGTAAGATAGACAGACTCCATATCCTCCGAAAATAGATAAACGATATATTCGCCATGCTGCGTTGTATCCGTAATGCGCTTATCCATTACCGCGATCCAAGGAATGTTCGCCCAGTTCCCTTGACCAACGGAACCCTGAATCTTATAGTCTGGGTCTATAAAAGAAAGTGACCTTAGATGCTCTGGGATCGCCTGTCTGAAAAGAGCACCTAGCGGATGACCGGCAAATACTTGGTTCCTGGCTGGTATGTAACTGTTCATGATTTCAGAGAGAGCATTATGGAGGGAGAATGCTGGCTTCCCTAGCTTATCATTATAATTCTGTAACTCTTTCAAAGCGTACTCCTTTAACTCTTGAATAACTTTGTCGTCTAGTTTGTCGGATATATCAGAACGAAATGTTATCGTTTGCTGATCTTGATCAACTTCTAGGATGGCCGATAGCGCCTCCAGTGGTGTCTTAAGCAAGGATGTAGTTTGCGACAAGGTGAATTCATTCCAATGAATCGCCTTGCTTGAGGGAGGTGAATCCACTTTGTTCCTACTGTTTTCTTGGAAGTATGCCAAAAACCGCTTAGCGATTACGCTAAGCGGGAAAAATAAAGATCGCGATTGTTCGTAATACTCGATGAGTGAAAGGATCAAAACCATTTTGTAGGATTTTTGTTTTATACGAAAAATAGATGAAAGCTGTTCTGGTAGCACTTGAAACCTCCGGAATATAGTACTGTAACTACAAGCAAAATTATAACTGTCGATTTCAAAAATAAGACTTTATAACTAGCTGGTTATTTATGTAGTTACAATAATTAGAATGATATATCTCTGATATATCTCTCAATTTGTTTTCTTAACCGACTACGGCAATACGCGCCATCATGTCAGAAACTTCATGAGGTATATTTCCATATTGTGTATACAACCTGCTTGATCCAAACCCGATATGTTAGTGTATCAATTATACACTAACTTTCCATTTACATCCCCTAGTCCTTACATACTTTCTATATTGCAAATAAACTCGTAGAGTCCATCATACTCAAATCGGAGTGTGTCCTGCCCTGCTCCAATGGTACGTACAATGTAACCATAGGCACATGCGAGCTTTTTCTGAAAAATTAGCCGTTAATTGTAATATGATTCACGAGCGAAACAGCAAGTATTAGAGCCGTCCAGTATAAGACGGCCCTTTAAATCACCTAAATTCAAGCTGACGTATTATGGAGAAAGACAGCAATATATTGGTCATTAATATAAAAATCATTACCACGATTAATTAACATACCATATTGCTCATTTCGCCGCTCAATTAAACCAACACCTGAAAACAAATACTCTTTATACCCATTCACCAAATTT
Organism: Paenibacillus sp. HGF5; assembly: GCF_000204455.1. Classification (NCBI taxonomy): domain Bacteria; kingdom Bacillati; phylum Bacillota; class Bacilli; order Caryophanales; family Paenibacillaceae; genus Paenibacillus; species Paenibacillus sp. HGF5. Next base: position 20,632 of record NZ_AEXS01000149.1, read on the forward strand.
TTCAAATCTTCAAAATATCTTCTGAAGTTAACTGGAGCATTATCAAAGAAGAACTCCTCGAAGTAAACCTTTAGGGTAAGATTACCATTACGTAACTCAAGTACAACCCTTTTGTCAACAACATCAACATTTTGAAGGTAACCCTCAATACTTCTAACCCAACCTAAATCATCATCAGTCAAATTAATTAGAGACCTATTTCTAACGGAAGGTTCTCTAACATTGTTCTCTCCGCTTGCCAAATCAGCATTCGGGCCTGTTGTAGGAACAATGTTAAGAACAGTATTCTCACCAGAATTTGAATCTACTGTGGGTCTGGGCTTTTTCTTGTTACTAGATTTCAGTTTGCCGTTCCCCAACTGTTGTTCTCTCCTCTTTTTCTTCAAATTATCAAGCACATTTTTAACATGTTTTTCGCTTAATTCCATAGTAGAAGTAGCCACTGATTTTTGTTTGTTTGCTGTCGCTACCCTCTCGAAATAGTCCACACAGTCATGAATGTGATCTTCTTTAGGCCATGTTTTGAAATGAGCCCTCACTTTTCCTTTAGGAACGTATGATAGCCTAGCAGTACACCCATCGTAGCTGCAATACAAATTCTTTTTCACTTCAGTGAAATTTTCGTGTTGTTCAATATTACTAACCGTTACCATCTCTTCAGTTTCAGCCGATTTGTAAATTGCTTCATAAATAGACATATATCACAATCATCCTCTCCTGTTTTGTAGGACAGGAAGTAATATCTATGTACCCCTAACTTTTTGCCGCTCTTACAAAGACCGTTTCTCATTTCCGAACGAAAGGCGAACATAAAATGAACATTTCATAATGATACTATTTTAGCCTTGCCTAATATGACTGAAATCTGTTAGTATAGATTCATCGTGAAGGAAACGGATAGTTATATTAAGTATGTAATCTCAATGTCCCACATTGAGAAACCTACCGAACGGACATAGGAATACTTCTGTCCCATTTTTCATTGTATGCATTGCCATACCCAAAGTCAAAGAGGCTAAAATCGTTATCTGGCGATTTTAGCCTTTTTTGGTCCAATTTTCTCCGAATTCCGCTACTAATGTATATGAAATCTCTCCCTTTTCCGCGTGACGTTGTAATAAGGGTGCGGCCTTTCCAGCAAGCAAGGCGCTGCAGCAAAATCCGAAGAAAAGGAATGGACCTAAAAAAAGCCTTGCCCAGCAAAATGCTCACACTATTTGTGTTCGGTTCAGCTTAACGGGGGTAATGGCGAATATTCCCTTAACACCATAACCGCCATCGCGCTTCAGAATGAAGCAGTTGTTTTAAATCAAGTATATACCAACCAGCTACTCCATACTCATAATCATTTCTACACTCACTAAATACATGTGAAAACTAAAAAGAAATGCAAGAGCATCCCTAACTTAGATTTAGCTTTCTAGTAATCCTTCTTCTTTTCGCCAACGTTTAATAATATCTGAGAAGGTTACATGTTTCCATGGTTGCTCCTATTCCTGATTGAATGGGACGCTCTGCGATTTCTGTTCCGGTTTTTGTCCCTCCCCCTTGAGCCCACCTCAAAAGGGATCCTTTCTAAAGATTCTGCCTCACTGTCCACAACTTTCAAAGCTCTCTTACACCCAAATTTTTTCGCCGTCACATATGGCACTATCCCCAACTAATCTAATCGACTGAAAATCGCTCCATCTACAACATGCGGGTAGTTAATGTAGTCTAAATGAACGGAGCCTGTTAGCCCATGTAATCATTTCCTTTCATCAAGTTTATGATGCGTTTATACGAGCTAAGAAAAGAAAATGTATTGCTCTATTCTTATTAATTGAAATATTATCATGTGCTTTAGGGACGAGGCAGCAACGGCGTTTTCTGCATCAACAATTGTACCTCATCTGCATTGAGCGACAAGTCGTTTACTGCAGGCAAATACATATCAACGTTGAAAAATGTGATATGGTTCTTTTTGTCACTTCGCATAGTATATATTGACTCCAAGTCAATTCCGTAATGCTTTATAGTCAATAGCATTAGCCAAAATCTCACTATATCGTAGTCATCCAATGGACGCATTCCTTCAATAAGTAAGGGCATTCTGTTAAAAACATATCCAGTTATTACAGCAGCAGTAATAAAGGCTCGTATGTCTGAAAAATCTCCTCTTTCTATAATTGCAATTGAGTGATAGATAGCTTTTACCACTCGCCTGGATATACGACCAGAAAAAGTATATCCAATATATGTATTGCTTAAATACCCATTAGTTATCTCTTTTACACTTTCAAGATAAGCTTCTGGTGAATTGGCGAGAACTGCAAAATTATGCTTGTTTGCAGCGCACCTCCTATACCCTCTTCGTTTTACAGTTGAAACTAATACCAATTCATTTTGGGCGTTCGACACAACGATAGAAGAGTGAAATTTGATATCGACTCAAAATCACTCGAAGCAATAATGCTATGTTGGTGAACGGATTTTTCCAATTATCCGAAGTGATGGGGATAGTACTGCTTAATCCTTTTTCGTTCTAAATTTTTCGCATCCATATTGTTGTATCCACGCTGTGATGAAATATTGTTGTATTGCTGTTCACTTATGTGGGTGTGTCCGAATATTCGCCAACTATTGTCACCTTTGAGTTCAGTTGTTGAACTCCACCAGCAGTCTTTATCTTCTTTCGTGAAATCAATCATAGGGAAATGGGTAACTATCAATACTTTTTCTTCTTTGTTTAATACATCATTAGTGAAAGACACCCACTCATCGTGTAAAGCTATAATCTTTTTAGGGCTAAAATCCTTTACTTTTTTGGCATCGGGAGACTCATAAACTGCTTCAGCGTTACTTGGCGCTTTCCACGCCGAAAACTCGTCCAACCAGTATCTCCAATAACACAAATATCGTTATAATAGTATTTTCGGCCAGTAACAAGAAACTTGAAATATTGATTACCTTGCGTTTCATCAATAAACAGATTGATAATATCCATATAACTCTTTGTACCGTTGTTCCAGTAATCGTGATTTCCAAGCACGAAAAAACCCACTATTTGTTTTTCCTCTAGCTCTTTCACAAATGACAGTGTCTTTTTATAGCTATCAAAATAATCTCCTGCCAAGCATAATATGCTGTCAGCATACCGTTCCTTTATAAAGGAAATAAAATCGCTTTTCATTTGCGAAGCTGCTTTTGCCTTGAATTTTCTTTTCGTATAATCAAAATGCAAATCAGATATGAATACAATTGGGTTCTCCGTCGATTCGATAGGGACATTGTTATCTGAGATTATTAGATCGGCCATTGGAATTATCGCTCCTAATATAATCAGTTAAAAACAAATAGCTATTAACTACCACAACAACAGCAGTAAGCTCACCTTAAAATTTCGCCGTCACTTATGATATGGTTCAGCTTAACGGGTCTATCGGCAAAAATGCTAAAGGAGCTGCCGCGGCTGCCCCTTCGTTGGTATTTGTACGTGTCCAGGTATCGTAAATGTTTTGTAGATCGTAAATGCCAGGGGGAAACAAATTATAGTCCATCAACGCCTTTCTTATACAGCCCTGTTTTTGTAGAATGTTTGCTTCTAAAAGGATCCCCATTTTTCCATCAGATTCCCCCCTCATTTTCATTTAGTTTTCAATACTTACAACACTCAGTGTGCGATCAGCTTTTGAATATTTAACATTCAGTTTAGATCCTACTTTAAATAAATCAGGGAATTTCTTATATAAGTGGACGCCATTAATACGTCCTCTTACTGACGGTGGAATCGTCCCTTCAATGGATATATCTTTATAAACAATCTTGACTGTTCCATTTGTCGGCAAATTTTTGGCAATGTTCGATTTAATTTTAAATCGTAAATTATTATAAGATAAATCTGCATCCGTAAGAACGGCTTCCCCAAGAATCTCATTATCTTCTGATGAATCTGCATAAGTTTCAACAGGAGATTCGTAGCTAGGCGAACTTTGAGATTTGAGCGAGATATTATCTTTTTCTAAAACAGATAGTAAGATTTTGCGCTCAATTTCTAGATCTCTCAAACGAGTTCTTAGTATCTCAGGGTCTGTTTTAAAAAGCTGATCGAGAATCTCTTGGTAATTTTTATCCATCCATCGCATCCTCCTTCCAGTTTATGTTTAGATCTTATATCAGATACAAGTTTTTATCAAGATAATCTTCAAGACTTAATCAAGTTTTTTTGCTTGGTTGAATCAACACTAAAATAACCCCGATCCACATCGGACTGAGAGACTTTGTATAAGTTAGAAAATTGCTCGGAAACATGCCCTAATATCCCATAAAACAACAAGGGAGAACGCCATAATGGCCGTTCTCCTTTTAGTTTATCCCAAAGAAATCCAGTAGACGGCGAGTTCCCTCACATAAGTCACACAAGATTATTTGGGTCGATTGGTTTTATTATAGAAGGCATTTGAGAACATCGGGCTATATAAGTCTTCACAAAGAATAAAGTACACCCATCAGGGGATACTTCATAAATAAATTAATGCAACAGCAATTTGGAACGGAACTTCTACTACAAACGTTCGACCAAACTGGCGGTCTTAGGATCATATACCACATTGATAATCGAACCATCCTGAATACGACTTACTGCTTCGTCGATTACATTTAGTGGCACGAGAAACCATTCTTTCGGAGATACAGGGTGGCCAAAGCGATCATGAATAGTAATTTTAAGCTGAGCCGGTGCGAAGATACGGTGGAAAATTCCCTCCAACTTCGTGCGATTGACACTAGCTAGTTTATAGCTTGCTACAACTTCTACCTCTGCCAGCAGGTATGTGGCATCATGAGCAGCATTGGCGATGCGAGTTTCAACTTTTCCTCCGGTTACACCAATCTTATGAATTAGCTCACGATGTTCCGCAATAAAAGGATGATCCGATAAGCTTCGGAGCACGTAGATAGTTCCACTCAGGATGTCGTCGTCTTCCCAATCTGCGCTAAACAATTCTCCATTAATTGGATCAGTCAATCGACGTCCAGCCTCGTCTTTGTATAACGCACGCTGTAAGGATCTGAGCAGAAGATTGCTCTCGGTACCGTTAGAATAGATGACTCTAAGTCGTGCATCAGGATGACCATTAGGAGCCTTAAATTCCTCCCCCTTCTCAGCCACGTAGACAAGTTGCCCCCCCAAGATAAAGAAGTTCCCTGTATTAATGCTCGCATCCTTACCGAATGGACGCGTCTGTCGATCTCCGGATTTAAGTTCCCTCTCAACCTGTTCAAACAGCGGTTGGAATTGAGCAAAATCTTTACATTTCTCACGATTCGCAATTTCCTCGGCGGTTCGTATTTCGACTTGAGAGCGAACATGGCGTAACTCTGTAATGTCTGAAGTGGCGAGGATTCCTTCAAGTTCGGCAAGGAGCTCATCATCGTCCAATGTGGTCACTGGATCGATCTGTTTAGTCTCTTGCTCACTTAGCAATCCTTGGCTATCTAGCGAAGCAAGAAGAGCTCGACAATCCTCCTGTGCACGCAGTCGATCAAGCCGCACTGCATATAGTCTCTCAAAAATGTCATTCTCTTCACCATGTTGCGGGATGCGACCATGCTTTTTGGCAAATTGCTGGATTTCTTCAAAGCCTGCAATGATGCGCTCTTCACGCGGCGTGTAAGAGCGTACCCTTGCTACTTCATACTCAACACCAAGTTCCCGGAGAAGATCATCATCAGAAAGGTTAGACATTTATACTCCCCCTCCGCTAACTTGAGCAGCCTTCTGCTGCGTGGAATAGCGCTGTAAGGCTGCAACTCCTTCAGCCATTCGCTTTTCCCACGGATCTTGCGAGTTTATATCCGGCAGTCGTCCCCGCTCTTTTTTGAATTGAACAGCCCGTTCAGTCAGTGCTCTGGCTTCTTCATAAGGTATACTTACGCGCTTTGCCGCAATGACAGCTGCAACTTGTTTTAGGCTATCCTCACTTAATGCCTTGGATAGAATTGCATACGCTTCGCTGAATGGATTAATGCGGTCGATGAGATCGATGTCCAGTTCACGAACGTCCATTACGAACTTTCGAACCCCATCGATAAGTGCTGTGTTGGCAGCCGGCTCATTGCTCCCTTCAGTGTTCTTCGTCGCAGTCTGCTTTGCTTGTTGTGTTAAGTTAAGAGCGGCAATGGCGTGCTGACGAATCGCTTCCTGATCCTCAGTGTCAAGCTCTGGATACTTTTCTTTAATAATTTTGCCCATACGAACCTGCGTCAACTCTTCCGGCACCATTTCCTCATCAAACATGCCTCGTTCGATAGTGTTTTTGTCCTGAACGAATGTCGCAATGACTTCATTTAGGTCTTCTCGGCATATGCGTGCAGCCTCCTCGCTCTTCGGCTCGAAGAGACCTTTGATTTCAATCTGCATTTGTCCTGTTTCATGGTTAAAGCCTACATTACACTTTTCTGGATCATAGCCCTCATCTCCATAGTCGAACCCTTCTACCGGACCACTTGCTGAATGCTTCGATTTAAACTCAAATCGAGGTGAAAGAACCTGTTCCATGAGCAAGCTGGCAGCAATGGCTTTAAGGGTATCGTTCACCGCCTCGGTTACCGCCTCCTCTGAAGCGTCTGGCTCAGCAATCAGATTGGTGAATCGAGCACGGGTCTTTCCCGGCGCATCACGGGTAGCTCGGCCGATGATCTGTACAATCTCAGTAAGACTCGCCCGATAGCCAACTGTAAGTGCATGCTCACACCATATCCAGTCAAAGCCTTCCTTCGCCATGCCAAGAGCGATAATGATATCCACATGATCGCGATTATTCTTATGGGCAGGATCTTTCAATGCAGTAGATACCCGGTCACGTTTGGTCGGATCGTCATCTACCAGGTCGGCAATCTTAAGAATTCTACCATCTGACGTCTTAACTAACTGAAAGCCAGTTACAGGGTCAGTACCTTGCCATTCCCCAAGTACCTCAATGATGTGCTCTACTTCTCTGATCTTGTCTTTGGTACTTTCACGAGAGTTGACATTCGGGATGTGAATGATTGTTTTCTCAGACGAGTCTAGCACTTTAAGAATGTCATCTGTGTATGAACCAGAGTAGAAATAGTAGCCGATATCTAGTTGTTTCAGATACTCATAGCCATTAAGTTGCTCGTAATACGTGTAAGTGACCGTGTCAAACTTTGACTCGTCTTGCGGAGCTAGCACCGCTTCAGCATCGCCACGGAAATAGGAACCAGTCATCGCAACAATATGCACATGATCGCGAGCGATAAACTGACCAAGATGCAAACCTAGCTTATTGTCTGGGTTCGAAGAAACGTGATGGAATTCGTCCACGGCAATCAGCCTGTTATCGAATGCCTCTACTCCATATGCATCAACCGCGAATCGAAAGGTGGCATGTGTACAAACCAGTACTTTATCGTTGCTTTCAAGGAACGCACCAACTGATTTAACCTTGCCACCGTTGTCAGAGCCAGGTGCGTTGCAAAGGTTCCATTTCGGCTCTACACACCAGTCGGCCCAAAAGCCAAACTGGCTCAGCGGCTCATCGTTGAAGCTCGAACCGATTGACTTTTCTGGGACCACTATAATTGCCTGCTTGAGCCCTTGATTCTGAAGCTTGTCAAGAGCGATGAACATCAATGCCCTGCTCTTGCCAGATGCCGGTGGTGACTTAATAAGTAGGTACTGCTCGCCGCGCCGTTCATAGGCACGTTCCTGCATAGTTCGCATTCCCAGCTCATTGGATTTGGTGGAATTTCCGTTACGAGCGTAAGACACAGAAATGGTAGGGATTAATTTATTTCCAGTTATCATTGGTTTGCCCCTTCTTTCTTCTCTTCGTCTGTTGCGTTGATGTTGTCATCTTGGTGTAGAGTTCAAATAGCTTTTCCAGCCGCTCCGTATCATTTCTAAAACGGCGGCCAATATAGATGCGTTCCAGCACCTCATCGTTACGCTCATGCGCTGCGCGTAGGTCGTCGGGCATGTTATTCGGATCGTAAAGCTCCACAATCGTCGCTGGGAAATGATTCTCTCGCGCCAGCAAGATATCCTCAACGCATAGAGTGAGATCAGCCTTGTTCTTCTCGGTTAACCTAGGAACGGGAAAGGAGTTCCAACCGAGCGTATTGGAGTAGGAAAAGTCTGTTCGGAGCCTCACACAAACAGTACCGATCCAGACCCAATGCAGCCGAGAAGCGATCAAGGCCATGCTCCAGATAGGGGCATCATACATGACATAGCACTTTGCACCAACAATTGTGTCTTCTGTGACTAGTCCAACAGGTAGATAGTCACGATTTCCTGATGTAATCGCTGGGACGGCGATCGCCATACCCTGCCTATGGGGAGCGAATACAAATCGGTGCGGCGAATCCATATGATCACGCGCTTGCTTCCCACCTACGGACCGTGTCCTTTTAACAGCATCAATCCTTTCCAGAATAGGTTTGATGAGTTTTGCCTCTGATACCTCAGAATTTTCTATCCAAATACAGTATCTATGAGTAGAATTGGTAAACTCCTTTGCACCGATAAACTTTCTAATAAATTTGCTAGAACCAGGCCATTCAGAAAGAATTGTTTCTGCTTCTGCCTTAGTAAGCAGGAGATAACCGCCGTCGTTTGGTAAGTTTCCGCGCAACATTTTTGAAATGAATGAGATTGGTTGTGACGTTGGCTCGACGACAGTATTAGGCCCGGGCACCAAATATGGTCCGATGTTGTCTGTCTGCCTGACTATATCTGACCCATCTACATCGACATCGAATAACTTGCGTTTACCATGAATGCCTTTTTTTAGACCAACAATTACAACGGTCACCCCTGCATTATTACTCGCCAGATTGGACCAATTAAATGATCGATATGCGAATGATATTTCATGTCCTAAACCAAAGATCAAAGGCCAAAGAATGGGAACCTGTTCTCCTTGGCATATCGAGTTTGTTGCTACAAATGCAATTCCAGTATCAGTGAAGGTTCCATATTCTGAAGCCTTAAAAAACCAACCTGCAACATAATCTAAGGATTTCCACCCCTTAGTATGGGCTCCGAAGATTTCCTCAAGCTCCGACTTTTGCTCGTTAGACTGAAGGACAGAGCCAAGATATGGCGGATTTCCACAAATATACGTCTCACCGCCTTCATTCTCGAAGTCAATCCCCACTTGATCCAATGGCGTGCTGAAAAGATCATCGGCATGGAATTTCACACCTGTTCCAGTCGGTGGGCAAATACTAAGCCAGTCCAGTCGCAGAGCATTGCCGCAAGTAATCCAGTTGTCGGAAGAGAGCGGCAAAAAATCAGCAAGAGCGAGTGTTGGCCCACGATAAAGTACATTGCACTGGTACTCGGCAATGATAAGGGCAAGACGCGCAATCTCTGCTGAAAAGTCTCGAAGTTCGATGCCACGAAAGTTTGTCAAAGGTATGTCACTCTCACGCCCGAGTTCGCCGCGTCGCGCGTTAATAGTGTTTTCAATCTCCCGCATCTGCTTGTAGGCGATGACCAGGAAGTTTCCTGAGCCGCAAGCTGGATCAAAAACACGAATCTTTGATAGACGTTTGCGCAGGTTGAGCAACATACGAGGGTTGTCTCCTGCTGCATCAAGTTGCTCTCGCAAATCATCCAAAAATAAAGGATTGAGCACCTTCAGAATGTTGGGTACGCTCGTGTAGTGCATGCCAAGTGCACCGCGTTCCTCATCGTCTGCAACTGCCTGAATCATGGAT
>NZ_AEXS01000148.1:0-26697 GCF_000204455.1 Paenibacillus sp. HGF5
TCCTGGTAACCGCTTACGAAGATAATCCGGAGTTCCTCCTGCAGTTTCAGTGCCCGCTGAGCAAGCTCAAGCCCGGTCATATTCGGCATGCGTACATCGGTAACGAGGATGTCGACCTTCTCTCTTTCGAGCACCTCGCAAGCAGCGAAGCCGTTATTGACCGAATCGATCACTTTCATTCCGAGATCTTCCCATGGAATAAAGCTTTTCATGCCCTCTAGGTCCAGTATTTCGTCGTCTGCCAGCAGCACTTTATACACGGGTATCATCTCCCCCATAAATTCCGATAAGGGTATACTGCATAAGCAGCATACCCTTCTTGGTTTAAGCAAAAATTATTATTGGCCTTTCATTTTCGTAACGTTTTCTTGCCATTTCGTTGTTTTGAATGCAAGCAGCTTATCGTATCCTGCAGATTGAGCATCGGCCTCAGCCTTGTCGAGGATTGCCAATACTTCGGCATCATCCTTCGCGTACAGGGCTTTCGCTCTGGATTCCGTAAAGATATCTTCTACGCGTTGACGGATAATTCCTTCCTCGCTGTCCGGAGCCGGATCGAGGTTAATGTACTCCGTAGCATTGGCTTGAGTTTTCCAAGTGATTTCATATTGCCAGCGAGTGGACCAGTTGCGCTGCTCTTCCGGCAACGTGCTCTCGTATTTCGCTTTCGCTGTATCAACAAACACGGTGTTACCATTCCAGTGAAGATTCGTTGTGATGGCTTGCAGCTTGCCGAGACCGGCAGCATCCGTTACATATTTCTCGGTGAACTTCGGTGTTACGCCATCCTCTTCAAATCCGTCCCAATATCCTCCTGGAGGCCCCCACATGAGAACGCTTTGGCCTTCAGGACCTGTGTACCAATCCAAGAATGCGAAAATCGCTTCGGGATCTTTAGCGGATTTCGTAATTACGCTTACGTTCCAACCCAATTGCGTATAAGTACCAGGGAAGATCTTGTTCTTGTCCAGACCTTCCTTGTGAATCGGCCAGATCATGAAGTAACCGGCTTCCGGATCCTTCGCCGTCAATTCAGCGTGGGCATTCATTGCATTTTCCGTCGGGCTCGAAGCGGCATACACAGCAACGCGTCCCGTGTTCACTTTTTCTTTTACTTGGTCAGCCGTTTGGGTCATGGCATCCTGAGAAATCAATTTCTCGCGGAACAGCTTCGCGGAATACTGCATCGACTCGCGGAAAATCGGATCCGTAAAGATCGAAGTCAGCTTATCACCGTTAGGCACACCGCGGATGCTGATCCAACGAGTCAGAGCGTTTTCTGCAAATGCAGAGTACAGCACCTCGATACCTTGACCTTGTACGTGCGGCTCATAAGGAACCACTTGATCGCCGTATTTCGCTTTGACGGCTTTCAGGTATTCATACAGATCATCCGTCGTTTCCAGCTTAGGCTCGCCAAGCTCTTTGTAAATCTTCTTGTTTACAACATAACCTGCATTACCGTTCGGTTGGTTCGTATACCAGTTCGGGAACTGATACAGCTTGCCGTCCGGAGAGCGAAGCATGTTCAGACCTTCGTCGCCCATCCACTCTTTCAGGTTAGGATATTTATCAAGATATTCATCGAAAGGTACGAGCATATCGGCTTGACGCAGCTTCTCTACGTCCGGACCACGGTCCATCCACATCACATCCGGAAGCTCCGTGGATGCGATCATGGTATTGAATTTTTGCTGTGCGTTACCTTGCGAATGGATCGCGTTGACGGTTACCTTCTTGTTCTCTTTAATCCATTTCGAAGATTCGTCTTGTCCCCATGGCGGCATGGTGTACTCGTTATAATGGCCGTAGAAACTGAACTCAAGCGGTGTTTCGCCAAGCACAAACTTGTCGGATGCCTCCGTTGGAGGCGTGCTGGTTCCGTTTTCGCCTGCAGGCGCCGGATCCGCAGTCTTGGTTCCACCGCCGCCGCCGCATGCAGAAAGCATCAGCGCTGCCGCAAGCAAAGCCGTCATGGACGTGGTCAGCGATTTCTTTCTCAACCTCATTCTCTAATTTCCCCTTTCGTTTTTACACTTGATATTTATGTCTAAAGCTTAAGGCTTCAAACAACACGCATTGTTTTCCCTACTCTTTCAGGGAACCTACCAGAACACCTTTAACGAAGTGCTTCTGTACGAATGGATACACCATAATAATCGGAAGCGTTGCCACCATCATGGTTGCCATGGACAACGACTTGGAGGTTACGCTTTGCATCCGGGAGAGCACCGCCTGCGAAGCGGAATCCAGGTTGCTCATCTGTTCAGACATAATATTGGAGTTCAATATTTGACGAAGCATGGTCTGAATCGGAAGCAAGTTCTCGTTATTGATGTAGATACTCGGCAAGAACCATTCATTCCAATGGGAAACCGCCGTAAACAACGATAATGTTGCGATGACCGGACCGGACAGAGGCAGAATGATCTTAAAGAAAATGCCCCAGTTGCCGCAGCCGTCGATTTTGGCGGACTCTTCAAGACCGCTTGGGAGGCCGTTGAAGAATGTCCGGAAGATGATCATGTTCCACACGCTTACCAAACTCGGGATAATGAACACCCAGAAGGAATCCATCAGACCCAAACCCCGAACGAGCATGAAAGTCGGAATCAAGCCGCCGCCGAAATACATCGTTACGATACACATAATCATGTAGTATTTGCGGCCGATCAGTTCCCTCTTGGTCATCCCGTAAGCGAAGATGGAGGTTACCAATATGGAGGAAATCGTTCCGATCACGGTACGAAGCACCGAAATCTTGAAACCATTCAGCAACCGGTTATCCTGAAACACGATGCCGTAATTCTCAAGCGTAAAATCACGGGGCCAGAAGGTAACGCCCCCCATTGCCGTATCTGAACCAGAGTTAAATGAAATGACTAGTCCGTTCCAAAACGGATAAAACGTTACAAAGGCCAAGAATGCCAAGAAGATATAAATGATGACCATCATCACTTTGTCACCAAATGCTAGACGTACCACTATTACCCGCTCCCTTCCTCATAATGATCTCTTACCATAAGCTGTTTCCTGATTTGCGTGCAATCAAGTTGGCAATCGTCAGAAGCATGACGCTGATCACCGCTTTAAACAAGCCTACGGCCGTTGCATATGAGAATCGGGAGTTTTCGATACCTATTCGATAGACATATGTGTCGATAACGTCGGATACCTCTCGCAATACCGGGTTCTTAGCCAAGAGCAAGATGTCTTCGAAGCCTGCAGTCAGCAAGTTACCAATGGCAAGAATCATGAAAATAACGACGACCGGCATGATCGATGGAAGCGTAATCGTGAAGATCTGCCTGAATTTGCTTGCGCCATCCATGTCAGCCGCTTCATACATATGGGGGTCAACCCCGGCAACCGCCGCCAAGTATACGATGGAGGAGAATCCAATCTCTTTCCATACCCCTGTCGTTACGAGAATTCCCCAGAAATATTCCGGTAGCGACAGGAAGTTGATCGGCTCTTCGATCAAATTCAGCTTCTGCAGCAAAATGTTTACGCTGCCGTTATCCGTTGATAAGAGCGAAATCGCAAAGCCTGAGACGATAACCCAGGACAGAAAGTGCGGAAGATAACTGACCGTTTGCACCAGTCTCTTGAAGAACATATGCCGAACTTCGTTCAGCATAAGCGCCAGCAGGATCGGTGCCGGAAATCCAATAAGAAACTTGAGCAAACTGATGACGATCGTGTTTCTCATGACCGTCATAAATTCCGGCGATTCAAAAAACATTTCGAAATGCTTGAATCCGGCCCACGGGCTGTCGCCCATCCCCTTGAAAATGTTAAAGTCTTGGAAAGCCATTAAAATACCGTACATCGGTATGTAGCTAAACACAAAAACGAGTGCCAGTGCAGGAAGCACCATTAACTGTATATCCCATTGTTTAGCAAAGCGAAGCAATAAGCTTTCCTTCTTCCGTTTCGGAACAGGTTCCTGTTCTACGGATATTTGCGCCATGTCCAACCCCCCGTGTGTTCTATGCCATGAAGTTTACCTGATGTCTAACATTGTAGAATAAACGATCGAATATAAACATTTGCCTATTCAACGAAAAATGATAGTATTCAATCGAGAATTGAAACGCTTACACGGCATGGAATATTTGCGAGGGTGAAATGATAGGTGCGATTGCTTTCCATAAACGTAAAAAGACCCACCGCAAACATCATTGCGATGGGTCTGAAAAATAAGCTTCTGATGGCATTAATTATGATTTGCTCTTCACCCGAACAGGCGGAAGCAATTTACTCATATTCACCGTACGCTTGATCTCCCAAGTTTCCGGCTGATCATGTTCATACTGTTCCAAATAGGCGATGACTTCCTTCGTGATCGGAGTCGGTGTTGATGCCCCTGATGTAACTGCCACTTTGCCTACTCCTTCAAGCCATTCGCGCTTGAGTTCCGTCACATCGCCAATACGGTGGGCCGGTACTCCTGCTATCTCTTCGGATACCTGCGCAAGACGGTTCGAGTTATTGCTGCGAGGATCTCCTACCACGATAACTAAATCCGCCTGACCGGCTTGTTCGGCTACCGCTTCCTGACGCACCTGCGTTGCAAGACAAATTTCATTATGAATCTCCGCTCCCGGGAATTTATCGAGCAGACTCTTCATGATATGCTTGATGTCCCATTGACTCATCGTGGTCTGGTTCGTGATGATGATTCGGGACGAATTCACCTGAAGCTGTTCAATTTCTTCTTCCTTCTCGATCAGATGCACATGTTCCGGTGCGATCCCGATCGCCCCTTCCGGCTCGGGATGCCCCTTCTTCCCGATGTAAATGATCTCATATCCGTCGGCTACCTTATCCCGGATCAGATCATGGGTTTTCGTCACATCCGGGCAAGTGGCGTCGAGCGTGGTCAACCCTTTATCCCGCGCAAGCTTGCGTACTTCGGGAGAGACCCCGTGTGCGGTAAAGATTACGGTTCCGCTCTCCACCTGGCTCAGAATTTCCATCCGATTCGGACCGTCCAGGGTAATGATGCCTTCGTCCTCAAAGGATTGCGTGACATGACTGTTATGCACAATCATGCCCAATATATAAATAGGCCGAGGAAGATCCAGATTCTGCGCCGCCTGACGCGCCAAGACCATGGCGTCGACGACACCGTAACAATAACCTCTCGGTGATATTTTCAAGACTTCGATGATCCCCACCTGCTTTCCGTAGTAATCCATAAGCGATCTAGTCTATTATACCCTATTCCAGGGGAGGAGCAAAGACGACGGGGAGCCAGACGATAAAGGTGCTGCCTTCCCCTCTTCGGGTGACGACCTCGACAGAGCCCTTATGCTCATCGATGATCCATTTGGCGATGGACAGCCCGAGTCCGGTTCCGCTCGTGATGCCTCTCGACTGATCCGCACGGTAGAAGCGTTCGAATATGAACGGAACCTCATCCTTATCCATACCGATTCCCGTATCCGAAATCCGCAAGCCTACCTGACCCTTGTACAGAACAACATCCAGACTAACCTCGCCCTCAGGCGTGTACTTGAACGCATTCTCGATAAAAATGAACAGCATCTGCTGCAAATAATCCTTATTTCCTTCCACATAAACACCGTTCAGGACAGACAGCTCTCCGACATGCCATTCTGCGGTTTTCTCCAGGAAATGAGCGCGCCGTGCAACCTCTTCAACCAAAGGCTGGAGCGGCACCGGGTCCAGCTCAAACGTCTGGCCGGTATCGGCCCGCGCCAGAGACAGCATATCGTTCACCAGCCGGCTCATTCGCTTCGCTTCATCGGATATATCGCCTACCGCTTCGACCGAGATCTGTTTGATCATTTTCTCGTCTATATCCGCTCTCTCGCCGGGAGCAACCGTCCACATTTTCTGCAAAAGATCCACATTGCCCCGGATGGTAGTCAGCGGGGTCCGAAGTTCATGGGAAGCGTCCGATACGAAGCGCCGCTGCGCCGCATAGGCATCCTCAAGCTCTTTATAGAAGCTCTCCGTCCTCTCAAGCATCCCGTTAAACGTGCCGATAAGCTGACCGATCTCGTCCTCCGGCCCGTCGTATTCGATCCGTACGCTAAGGTCGGTGCCTTTTTGGATCTGCTCCGCTGCCTCCGTAACCTTGCCGATCGGTTTCATGGATTTCCGGGCCAGGAATAAACCTAATGTTGAAGCGATCACGAGTGTCGCTGCCGAGCCCATGATGAGGATGGATTGAAGTCTGTCCAGGGTTTGCTCGATGGTGCGTGTACTTACACCGATTTGAAGCCATCCGAATAATTTCCTTGAGTTGGTTTCAACTACAGGAGATTCGTATACTATAAAGGAGGCTCCATTAAACGAAAATCGTTTGAACTCTCCGGGTTTGGTCATACTTAATGCTCTTTCAAGAGTCGGATTTTCAAATTGCAAGCCACTAAACTCCATGTTGCCGGATCTCCAGATGGATCCATTATAGAACGTATAAAGCTGTACGTATAAATCAGCTGCCTCCGCATTAATCGCAGAGGAACGATCCGGTAGAAGGGCAACTGACGATGACGTGTAACCAATCTTATTGGCTTCCTGCACTAATCGCTGCTTCAACTCCTCGTACGTATACAAATGGACAAAGCCATACACCGCCGAACTGAATATCAGCAGTGTCACGAACAAAATGCCGGTATACCATGCTGTCAGTCTTAACCGAATGGACATGCTAGTTATCTCCTCTTAAAATATAGCCGGCTCCGCGGATCGTCTGGATCAGCCGTTTACCTCCATGTTCCTCGGTCTTCTGCCGGAGCATGGCGATATAAACCTCCAGCACATTCGACTCCCCGCTGTAGTCATAGCCCCATATTTTATCCATAATCAAATCGCGGGACAGCACCCGCTTCGGGTTTTGCATAAACAGGTGCAGCAGCTCGAATTCCTTGGCAGTGAGCTCCAGTCTCTGCCCGCCTCGAATGACTTCCCTCGCATCCGTATCCATCACGAGATCCTCAAAGGTCAGTCGGTGGTTAGAGGTATCATCTCCGGTTTTACGGCGCAGCAAAGCCCGGACGCGGGCAAGCAGCTCCTCCAGCGCAAAGGGTTTGACCAGATAATCATCCGCTCCGGTATCCAGCCCCTTTACCCGGTTCTCCACCTCATCCTTTGCCGTCAGCATCAGCACCGGTATCGTGCTTCCGCCCTCCCGGAGTCTGCGCAGCGCTTCAAATCCATCGACCTGAGGCATCATTACGTCCAGAACGACGACATCCGGGTCCTCACTCAATATCACTTTCAATCCTTCTGCTCCGTTGGATGCGGTCAGGACGTCATAGCCCTCAAACGCAAGCCCTCTGCGCAGCATGGAAATAATCTTCTCATCATCGTCTACAATCAAAATCCGGGATCGCATAGCGGCATCTCCTCTATCTTCTTAGCGTTATATTTAGTACGACGTTACAATCCCATTATATCGGTCGCCTCAAGGAC
Source organism: Paenibacillus sp. HGF5 (assembly GCF_000204455.1). Lineage (NCBI taxonomy): Bacteria > Bacillati > Bacillota > Bacilli > Caryophanales > Paenibacillaceae > Paenibacillus > Paenibacillus sp. HGF5. The sequence goes on from NZ_AEXS01000148.1 coordinate 7,450, forward strand.
AAGACAAGCGGAAGGGAACGGTCCCTTCCGCTTGTTGTCACGCCTATCCAGGGTTACGGCTGCTGTTGCCGTTGTTGCTGCTGTTGGGTTAGATCAAAATCGTTCTTGTCGCCGATCGTTAGCGCTAGGTCCATGTTCTTGCCGTTACGAACCACATTCAGCGTGATTTTGTCTCCTACCTTCTTAGATTGAATCAATTCAATCAGGTCCTGCGCGGTCGGATATTTGGTACCATCCACACCCACAATAATATCATATTGGCGCAGGTCCGCTTCATAAGCCGGCGAACGGAACACGACGCTGTCAACGTAAGAACCTTCCTTCACGTCCGTACCCAGGGATTGGGCAATTTGCGGAGTGACCGTTCCCAGGCTGGCCCCGATGAACGGAACCGGCTCTTTCGGCACTTCCTCGTTGTTTTTCAGGTATTCCACAACTTCCTTAATCGTGCTGGACGGAATCGCAAATCCGATCCCTTGCGCTTCCGCACTGACGGCTACGTTCATTCCGATAACCTCGCCCTTCAGATTGAGAAGCGGCCCGCCGGAGTTACCCGGATTAATCGAAGCATCGGTCTGGAGAAGGTGTTCATAATTGCGGTCTTGTTCGCCGTTCGTGCCTTGAATATCGATCTCGCGTTCCTTCGAGCTAAGTACACCAGCGGTAACCGTGTGTTCAAAACCGTGCGGGTTCCCGATGGCAACAAGCCATTCACCAACCTTCAGCGAGTCGGAGTCACCTAGCTGTACCGATGGGAAATCCGCCCCTTCGATTTTCAAAACGGCTAAATCGAGCTCATAGCTGGAACCGAGCAGCTTCGCTTCATAAGGCTTTTTGGTACCCTGTACCGTCACTTGGATCACATCTGCGCCATGGATCACATGCTCGTTCGTCAAGATGTATCCCGACTTCTCAAAGATGAAACCCGAGCCGATGCCTGAAGGCTGAAGCTGGGATTCCTGACCTCCGTTGTTGCTGCTTCCACCGTTTCCGCTGTTTCCGCCATTGCCTTCCTGGCTCGATTGACCGCCGCCGAAGAAGTACCAGAACGGGTCGTTCATGTTCGGATTCGTGCTTTGTCTATTGCTGCTGTTTACAAGCGTCTCGATCAGCACGACGGCCGGACTCGCCTGATCCACCACTGCCGATACGTCGCCAGGATTCGATGGAATCATCGCTGATGCGGTAGTAGCTCCGCCGTTATCTCCGCCGTTATCCTCGACGTTAGCCGAAGTTTCTTGGGCTGGCTCCGATGAGTACGCCGCATCCGGCGTAAACAGATTCGTTCGGTCAGCGGCAAACATCAGGCTCGAAATGACGAGGACGCCTGCCAAGAAAGACAACAGCACGGTTTTGACGGAATTTTTGGGCTTCTGGCTGTAGTTCCACTCTTTGTTTCTTTTCATGGAATCCACAGGCCCCCCGCCGCCCTGGCTTCCGGAGGAATGGGCCTGCGAGAAACTGGAGGATGGAATCGGTTTTACGGGCTGCGGAGCGGTAACCTCCACCTCCTGAGGTTCCCGGCTCTGGTAAGGCCGTTCCGTTTTCTCATCGTCGCGGTTACTCGATATGGACTGGAACGGTCCGTAAGAATAGTAATAAGAAGAATTCTCCGTGGATGCTTCCTCACGTCTCGTTGCTTCATTGTTATTCGCTTCGCTGTTCATTCCCTCATCATCCGGGTACCCGTAACGCTTTCTTTGGTCGTCCATTGGTCTACCTCCTATTAAAATCACTTGCTTCCAAGTGGTCTAATTGATTAACTGTTCTTATTGTGTACTATAAACCTTAATAGTACCTTAAAAACAATTAAAAGGCAGATAAAAAGAAAACCGGGACGCTTCCCGGTCATACCTCACCAAAAGAACATATTGCTATATTTTGACCCAGCCCTTCCGGTGGGCATAAATCGCCAATTGCGTCCGGTCCTCCAGCTCGCACTTCATCAGCAGATTGCTGACATGGGTTTTAACCGTCTTGATGCTGATATGCAGCTCTTCGCCGATTTCTTTGTTGCTCTTGCCTTCGGCAATCAGGAGCAGCACTTCCTTCTCCCGCTCGGTAAGCCCGGATTCATCCCCGTTCACCATATGCCGGCGGATTCCCCTGGTGAGTGCTTCCGACACGTCTTTGGTCATGACCGGCATCCCCCGGAACGCTCCCTGAAGGGCGTAAATGAGCTCGTCAGCCGAAACCGTCTTTAGCACGTAGCTGACTGCCCCCGCCTCAATGCACTCGACCACAAGCTCGTCTTCGAGAAAGCTGGTCAGAATCACGATCTTCTGATCCGGGAATTCGGACATAACCGCGCGCGTGGTCTCCGCCCCGTTCATCACCGGCATCATCAGGTCCATTAGAATGAGATCCGGCCGGTCGGCCTCCTCCCCGTTTCTCAGCATATCAACGACCTCTTGGCCATTCGCTGCTTCTCCGATCACTTCAAACCCCGGATCCAACGATAAATATGTTTTTAACCCCATGCGAACCATATCATGATCATCAGCCAGCAATATCCGAATCGTACCCATAATGATTGTTGTCCCCTCTCTATTCCACTGGCTCAGCCAGCACTTCCTCATCCTTGTTCTCTTCCTCCGCCGCTCCGGTATTGCCCTCGGCCTCAAATAACGGAATATTCACGCGCACCGTCGTTCCCGCGCCCTTCTTGCTTATAATATCGACCTGTCCGCCAAGCTTTTCGGCCCGTTCGCGCATCGTCGACAGCCCGTACGATCCCTGCTTGCCTGCCACTTCGTCAAAGCCGACACCGTCATCGCTGATGCTTAAAATCACGCGTTTCTGGTCCTCGCGAAGCGACATGCTGACAAGGCCCGCACCGGCATGCTTCACGATATTAGCCACCGCTTCCTGGATGATCAGGAAGAGCTGATGCTCAATCGCATCCGACACCCCGCCGTAGAGCTCGACATCCTTCATGCCCTTCAGGCCGTTTTGGCGGCAGTAATCCGGAAACCACCGTTCCAGTGCTTCTTCCAGGGTTCTGCCTTCCAGCTCCACGGGCCGAAGCTGCGCAATCAGCGCCCGCATCTGCTTCTGCGCCACATGGGACATCTCGATCAACTGGCCGAGCACCTTGTCCCCGTGCTCCGGATTTCGCTTCAGTACCGCCGGAAGGGATGAAGCCGACATGTGGATCGCAAACAGCTGCTGACTGACCGTATCGTGCAGATCCCTTGCCATCCGGCGCCTTTCCTCGAGGACAGCGGCTTCCGCGGCAATCTCCTTCTCAATGACATCCTGCTCGCCGAGGCGCTGCAGCAGCTTCATTTTCTTCTCCAGCGCTTCCGTCATCCCGTTAAACTCATCGTACACTCTGGCAAAAGACCCGTCCTCCATGGCAGGCAGCCGTACGTTCAGATTTCCTTTGGCAACCTGCAGCATGTTCAGATGAAGCAGATCCAGCGGCCGCTGGATGCGCTGTCCCGCGATGTATCCCGCAATCCCCGTAAACAGAAGTACACCGACCGTGTAATACACCCACAGCCGGTTATCTTCAATATGTATGTAGCCGGATTGGTTTGCTGTGTACAGGAAAACAGCAACCCCGGCTCCGATCAACAGAAAGTAAAACAATATCACCCATTTGGTATTTTTCAATATCCCCATCATATCGATTAACCTACCCTATTCACTTTGACGTCACCGATAAATACGCTCACGGTAATTCGAATTTTCTTGCCCGCTTCCCTGTAATGCGGGCTTTCCAGGCCGGCATTGCTCATAAAGCCGCTCCGGGATTCCTCAAGCACCTTCATATCGCCGATGAAGGAATTGGTCGTGACATGAATGCCGACGTCCGAATCGTTCGGAACGAACACCTTGACATCCCCGATAAACGCCGAGATGTTGATTTTCGTTTCGCCGTAAGGGATTTGAGCTTTGGTCAGATCCAGTACCGTATCGCCGATGAACTGCGAAATATTCGTCGGCTTCAGCTGGAAATAATCCTTCCCCATGTGCACGTCCCCGATAAAAGAGGACTTGTTCACCGTATCATGGCTATGCCAGGATTGGTGATGATGATGTTGATGTTGATGATGGTGGTGTTCGTCCTTATATTCCGATCCGTCGCCGTAGCTTTTGCCGTTATCGTCAAAATCCACATGAACTCTGAACTTGCTGCGGTCCTGTCGTTCCTGGCGCGGGCGCTCATGCTGCTGTCCCTGCCAGCGGTACCCTTTGCTTGAATCGTGCGAGTCCCTTGATTCGAACTCCGGCTCTTCATAAGCCTTGTCAGCCTTGTCTGGCTTGCCGAATCTTCGCTCGAATTCTTCGTCCAGGGAGGATTCCAGCGGACGCGCTTCAGGCGGCTCCGGGATATCGTAATCGTCCCGACGATGCGAGCCGAAATCATCCGGACTTGGCGGTGATGGCGGCGGCGTATGATCCTTCGGTTTGAAAATAACCTGCAATCCGTACCCGATCAGGATGATCGGAATCGCGTATTTGATCAAATCGCCGAAAGAGAAATGGACCATGTCCAGATTTCTTCCGAGAAAGTATGATCCGATCACGATCGGTACGATCGAACCCCACAATGCTCCGCCACGGGCATAAATCAAGCTTTGCAGCCCGAACCAGATGATGAACACCGGCCAAAATGTCGAGAATATATAACCAAGGTCCACATGTATAATATCGAGCTGATTTAGAAGAAACACCACACCAATGCCGATGAGCAGCAATCCATTGCTAAGCTGGCTCCATCCTTTTCTACTCATGGTCATCCCCTAGCCTTCCAGTTCTATTTTTTCTTAATTACAGTGTACAACATATTGCGATGAACGGGTTAGCGGCGGTGGAATGAAGTTGATCTCGGTCTCGAGACCGAGTCCCTGGATATAAATGGATATGATTCCATAATAAAAGACCTCCGCTTTAAGCGGAGGTCTTATTGCTGCACGAACGGGCGTTGACATCTACACCTTAACGGTTTGCAGAATGGTCCCCTGGTGTGTTCAGATCGCCAAACTCAGCGTCAAACTTCTCGTTCGGTTTTTTGTAGTTCTCCTGTACTTTGGAGTTCCCTTTTGGGTTGCTGGCGATGCTGGTCTCTTCAGCAAACTCAGCGTTAAACTTTTCGTTAGGTGTTTTAAAGTTCTCTTGCACCTTGTTCTTTTTAGCCACAATATTCACCTCCCTGTTCATTTGCGATACCATCATCCTCTTCAGGGGTTTGGCCCCCGAAAAGTAGTATGTGATGAACAGGGTGTCATTATTCTTAAATGTTTACTGCCATAGAAGCGCAGCAAAATTACCCTAAATGGCTTCCTCCAGCACGGATGAAGGCAGGAAACGATAGGTCTCAATCGCGTCCTCCAAGGTTCTCAGCATGGCTTCCGTGCATTTGCCGCTTCCGGTTTTAATGACCTGCACCTCAACGTCCTTTTTCCCCCACTCCTTAAACACCTGCTTGGTGGTGGAGAAATAGAGGTCAATCTTCTGGCCCTTGATGGCTGACCCGATATCCGCTACGATCCCATACCCATAGCCGGGAATATAGAGAATGCTGCCGAGCGGGAATACATCAGGATCCGCGGCAATCGTAGACAGCGTATTTCGATCCCGCTTGACCTTCACCCCGGAGTAGGTGATTCCATACTGGGGATGTCCCGGCTTCTTCCCGGTCGACTCGTAACCTGCCGTGTATCCCGTAGCGGTTACCTTCACCGTATGCAGCACCTGGTCCTCCCTTGGGGCAAGCACCGGCATGGACTCGCGTTTCTTGCCGGGCTCGCTGGTCTTTGGCCCCGTACTTGGAACCTCCAAATATCTATTCATATCACTAAAACCCACCACGCGTAGCGCATAGAAGCGAGACATCTCAACGTAATCGGAGCCATGTATTTCCTCTGACGGATCATACACATTTCGGGTGTCCGTCGATTCGTAGGATTCGCTTAGAATCAAATTGCGGGCCTCTACTGCCGTAGAGCCTGCGCTGAACAAGATGGCTGATAAAATAAAACCAGCAAAAAACCTCTGCCATGTTTTCCATTGGATCATGTGAATACCTCCCCCTTACTAGCGAGGGTTCCCACTTCTCGAATAGAATATACGTCATGGCAGAGGTCTGCATGTTTCCTCGGTTACTTAACTTTTACGGCAAAACTAAACTACATGGGTGTTAATTTCTTCACGCAGCTTGAGGATGATTTCGTCCAGCGGCTGGGCCCCGATATCCCCTTCGCCGCGCTTGCGGACGGAAACCGCTCCGGCACTTTTCTCGTTCTCGCCAACGATGAACATGTATGGAATCTTCTCGAGCTGTGCTTCGCGAATCTTGTAGCCCAGCTTCTCGTTGCGAAGATCCGGCTCGACGGAAATACCGGCGAATTGAAGCTTCTCGGCCACTTCCTTGGCGTAGTCTTCAAAGGCGTTGGATACCGGAATGACTTTGACCTGTACCGGGGAAAGCCACAACGGCAGCGCCCCTGCAAAATTCTCAAGCAAGAATGCCGTAAAGCGTTCCATGGTGCCCAGAATCCCGCGGTGGATTACGACAGGACGGTGCTTCTGGCCATCGTCGCCGACATATTCCAGCTCAAAGCGCTCAGGCAGCAGGAAGTCGAGCTGAACGGTGGACAGCGTTTCTTCCTTGCCCAGTGCCGTGCGGATCTGAACGTCAAGCTTCGGTCCGTAGAAGGCAGCTTCGCCTTCCGCTTCATAGAACGGCATGTCCAGGCTCTCCACTACTTCACGCAGCATGCGCTGGGACATTTCCCACATTTCGTCGTTCTGGAAGTACTTTTCGGTATCCTGCGGATCCCGGTAAGACAGACGGAAGCGATAGTCGTGAATGCCGAAGTCCTTGTAGACCGTCATGATCAGCTGAATGACCCGGGCAAACTCTTCCTTGATCTGATCCGGACGGCAGAAAATATGCGAGTCGTTCAGCGTCATCGCGCGCACGCGATGCAGGCCGGTCAGTGCGCCGGACATCTCGTAGCGGTGCTGCATGCCAAGCTCCGCAATGCGGATCGGCAGATCCCGGTAGCTGTGCATATCGCTCTTATATACCATCATATGGTGAGGGCAGTTCATCGGACGCAGGACAAGCTCCTCGTTGTCCATTTCCATTTTCGGGAACATGTCTTCCTGATAGTGCTCCCAGTGACCGGAGGTTTTGTACAGTTCCACGTTTCCGAGTACAGGGGTGTACACGTGCTGGTAACCCAGGCGTTCCTCCATGTCCACGATATAACGCTCCAGGGTACGGCGCAGTTTCGCGCCGTTAGGCAGCCAGATCGGCAAGCCTTGTCCAACGAGCTGAGAGAACGTAAACATCTGCAATTCCTTGCCCAGTTTGCGATGGTCGCGCTTTTTGGCTTCCTCCAGCAGGCGAAGATGCTCGTCGAGCTGCGCTTTTTTCACAAACGCCGTACCGTAAACACGCTGAAGCATTTTGTTCTTGCTGTCGCCGCGCCAGTATGCGCCTGCCACGTTCATCAGCTTGAACACCTTGATTTTGCCGGTTGAAGGGACGTGCGGTCCACGGCAAAGGTCGAAGAATTCGCCCTGCTCGTAAATCGTGATGATGCTGTCCTCCGGCAGGGCGTTGATCAGCTCCAGTTTGTATGGATCGCCAAGCTCGCCGAAAATGCGCAGCGCTTCCGCACGGCTCACTTCCTTGCGGACGATCGGGAGGTTCTCGCCGATAATGCGTTCCATTTCCTTCTCGATCTTCTGCAGATCCTCCGGATTCAAAGGCTCTTCCAGGTCCATGTCGTAATAGAAGCCGTCTTCGATGACCGGCCCTACGCCAAGCTTGACTTCTTTCTGTCCATACAAACGCTTGGTTGCCTGAGCCAGCAAATGCGCTGTACTGTGGCGCATCACCTCAAGCCCTTCGGGCGTATCCTGCGTTACGATTTCGATCAGCGCGCCGTCCTGAAGCGGAGTGGATAGATCCACGACGATCCCGTCCATTTTTCCCGCAACGGCATTCTTTCTCAGTCCGCTGCTGATCGACGCAGCCACATCCTCGATATTGCTTCCAGCCTCATACTCCCGTACGGAGCCGTCAGGCAGTTTAATGCTAATAGCCACCTTGCATTCCTCCCCAAAAAAGTTTTCACGTTTCTTCCATATATGAAGGACGCGTTAGTCTCCCCTCGAAGCAAGGCCTTGGGCTGTTCATAAGCCCGCCTGGACTTCAGCGAAGGATACCGGAACATGCAAAAAAACACCCGTCCCGCGAAGGGACGAGTGTTATACCCGTGGTTCCACCCTAATTCGATCTCTCCATCCTCTTATGTACCCGGTACATAATCGATTAAGATCCTTCATCAGCATTGAGTAACGGTCATGAACCGGTGAAGCCTACTCATCCGCATTCTTGATGACTTGCGGGTTCGACGACACAGCTACAAAGGGGTAAATCAATGGCGAACCGGAGGAAATTGCAGCCGAGGTTTCCTCTCTCTGAGCGGTCGGATCCGGATTGATTCATGTCTTTGTCAGAGCTTTTACGTGAATTTATCAGTAATTATAATCCTGACCGCTTCGGTGCGTCAAGTCATCATTCGTCCGCTTCCAAGAAGCGCGCTGCATTCCGGACAGCTGCAGCATACTTCGGCGCGGTTATCAAAGATATGGGCCAATGTTGCGATGACGGGAAGCTCCGGCTGTCTCGTGTGGATAATCAAGCGGGCCGGAGATACCGAAATCAGCGTGCTGACGACCATATCCTCAATCTCCATCTCCTGGTCCAGCCTTTCCATAACCAGTCCGTCGTCACGAGGGCGTTCGATCGGGCGAAGATTGCCGTCCAGCAGCAAAAAGTCCTCTTCCCCTTTATGAATGACGTGAACCAGCGGCATTTTGGGCTCCTGAAAATAAACGAAATATTTCAGCAGGCTTACGAACTCCTCATACTGCTGATCAAGCATGAACTCATCCACGGCGTACTCGGCCATCTCGCGAAGCTCCTGTTCATAGGACCGAAGCCGGAAGGTCATGAAACCGTCCAGATTGAGCTCCGGCGCCTCGTTAAGGCATTGATAGATGTCTTCGGACAGCTTGCGTTTGCGGCTCTGCCAGAAATCTCCGGACGGGCCGTCTTCTTTTTGCAGGAGCATCAAAAACCATTGCAAGATCCGCCCTGCTTCTTCCTCATCATCAAACTCGAATTCCGAGAACATTAACCGTGCAGCAATCTCCTGCTCCTTCTCCTCCAGAATGTAAGCCGTGACTGCTTCGGCAGCAAGCCGGCGCAGCGTGTCGGCCGATGCGGTCCACGAAGACAGCGGAAGCTTGCCGGAGCACGTCCAAATCACGCGGTCATTCGAAGCACTGAATGTGAATTTGAGCGGCTTGCACTGTTTATGTAGCTCTTTCTGCTTGTCTGACAATATGCGGTGGAACGCCTTTTTCTCGTCTTCCGTCCGCGTACCGACAGAAATGCTGAACAGTTCCATGGAATCACTCCTTTCGAGTTCCCTTTTCAGTATATGGGGACCCGCTCGGGGATATACGGAACTCCTGCTTGGAAAAACAAGCAAGTCCCGGCGCGCATATTAAAAATGTTTATCAACGCACATTTTATGAAGGCCTGCAGCTCTTTTCAGTAATTTCTTATTGCGATATCAGGAAGGTTCGTGCTTTGGAGTTTATATTTTCTGATATCTAAATAAAAAACGGGCCGAGTCGGCCCGTCTTGCGGATTATAAGTTATGCGATTAGTTCTGCATCACGAAGTCGCGCTCCACGGTGCTGTTATCCTCGAACACGCGAAGAATATCATACCGGGTGTTGCGCTGAGCCGGAATGTTGCCGGTCTCGCGGATTAATTGGATAATCGACTCAATGTTGACCTTGTACACGGCGCCTGCGGAAGACACCACGTTCTCCTCCATCATCGTGCTGCCGAAGTCGTTGCAGCCGTAGCTGAGCGACAGCTTGCCGATCTCAGGCCCCATCGTTACCCAGGACGATTGCAGGTTCGGCACGTTGTCGATCGCAAGCCGGCCGATGGCTACCGTCTTCAGGTACGCTTCCGGCGTTTCGCGCTCGCGCTTGAGGTTCGTGTTGTCCGGCTGGAAGGTAAACGGAATGAAGGCCAGGAAGCCTTTGGAGTCATACCCGTTCTGGATGCATTCATCCTGTGCGTCACGTACGCGAAGCATGTGCAGCGCCCGTTCTTCCATCGTTTCGCCAAGACCGATGACCATGGTAGCCGTCGTGTTCATTCCGACCTTATGGGCCGTTTGCATGACATCCATCCATTGGCGCCATGTACCTTTCAAACGGCTGACTTTTTTGCGGATGCGATCATCCAGAATCTCCGCGCCGCCGCCCGGCAGCGAATCCAGACCCGCGCTGTGAAGCTCGCGCATCACCTCTTCGAGTGTGAGCCCGGAGATCTCCACCATCTTCATGATTTCCGCCGGGGAGAAGGAATGCATCGTAATGCTAGGGAACCGCTTCTTAATGTTGCGAAGCAGATCCGTATAATAATTGAAAGGCAAATCCGGATTGACTCCGCCCTGCATCAAAATTTCAGTGCCGTTCACGTCCTCGGTTTCCTGAATCTTCTGGAAAATCGTCTCATCCGACAGAACATAGCCCTCGGAAGAGCCGGGTCTGCGATAAAAAGCACAGAAACGGCAGAATACGTCACATATGTTGGTATAGTTGATATTCCGGCCGATAACAAACGTCGTGATGGGATCCGGATGCAGGCGCTTGGTCATCACATCCGCCGCATGGCCAATCTTCTCGATCTCATCACTCTCAAAAAGGGTCACGGTATCTTCCAAATTTAAACGCTCACCGCGTAAAGCTTTATCCAATATACGGTTTACCGCACTCATTCTTGCAGCCTCCCTACTTAACACAAAATACAAATCACCAGTAAAACTTCGTCTATCCCATCCTACCACATTCCGCCATTAAAAACGACATCCCGTCCGTGACAGGATGCCGAATTCTATGATTTGGCAAATCTTCAGATGAGGTTCATTGCTTCTTAAAAATCTTTAGTTGCTGGTAGAAAAGGCCTGGTCCAAATCGGCAATCAGGTCATCCACATCCTCCAGTCCGACCGAGAAGCGGAGCAAACCGTCGGTAATGCCGCGCTCATGCCGAACCTTCTCGCCCATGGCCGCATGGGACATCATCGCCGGATACGACAGGATGCTCTCCACTGCTCCCAGGCTGACGGCTACCAGCGGCAGCTTCACGCGGTTCAGCACCTGCTTCGCACGCTCGCCTGAGCCGACGTCAAAGGAGATGACCGCGCCGTAACCGCTCGACTGCTTCTCATGGACTTCCCGTCCCGGATGATTCAAGAGGCCGGGATAATACACTTGCTCAATGTCGCTTCTCCCTTGCAGCCAGGCCGCCAGCTTGGCCGCGCTCTGCTCGGAGTGGGCCATCCGAGTGCTGAGCGTCTTCATGCCCCGCATAAGGAGCCAGGAATCCTGGACCCCAAGCACCGTGCCCAAACCATTTTGCAGCTGTTTCAACTGGTCTCCCAGCTCCTGGGTTCTGGCTACGGCGAGACCTGCCAGCACATCGCTGTGTCCCCCAAGGAATTTGGTTGCGCTGTGGATGACGATATCCACGCCGAACTCGATCGGGCGCTGATAGAACGGCGTCATGAACGTATTGTCCAGCAGGGTAAGCAGGCCTTGCTCCTTCGCCCAATCCGTGACGGCGCCGATGTCGGTAATTTTCAAGGTCGGGTTCGAAGGGGTTTCCATATAAACCGCTTTTGTATTCGGTTTGAGGGCCGCCTTCACCTGATCCAGATCGGTCATGTCGACGAAGGTGCTCTCGATGCCCATACGGCTCAGTATGCTGGTCAGCAGGCGGTAGGTTCCGCCGTATACATCCTCCGTCACGATCATGTGATCGCCCGCGGACAGCAGCATGAACGAACTGGAGATCGCCGCCATGCCGGAAGCATAAGCGAAGCCGCGAACGCCTCCTTCCAAGAGGGCGATATAATCTTCCAGCGCCTGCCGCGTCGGATTGCCGGATCGGCTGTAATCGTGCAGCGGCGGGTTAAAGACGTCTTCATGATGAAACGTCGAGGCTTGATAGATCGGAACGCTTGAAGCGCCGGTTGCGCGGTCGATTTCCCCGCCGAAATGCAATAGTTTCGTCTCGAAACGGAGTTCTTCATCGTGTCCGCGTTTTGCTGATACCTGCTTAGCTTGCGTTTCCAAGCCGGATGGACCTTTATCGATGCTCATGCTCCCGTGCTCCCTTCCACTTCTGCCATAGCCGCGCCCAGCGCAGCATCCAAATCCGCGATCAGGTCATCCGCATGCTCGATGCCGACCGAAAACCGGAGTAAGCGGTCGTCCACGCCGATCGCTTCCCGAATCTCAAGCGGGATGTCCGCATGGGTCTGGACCGCCGGGTATGTCATTAGGGACTCGACGCCTCCGAGGCTTTCTGCAAATGCAATCAGTTTGATGTGGCGCAGCACGGGCTCGACATAGCGGGCGTCCTTCACCTTGAAGGAGAAGATGCCCGTGTTGCCGCTGGATTGGCGATTCTGGATCTCATGCCCCGGATGATCCGGCAGAGCAGGGTAATACACCTTGCCGATCGCCGGGTGGGTTGTCAAAAAGCTTGCCACCGCGGTTGCATTCGATTCGTGCCGGTCCATGCGAAGCGCAAGCGTCTTCATACCCCTCATTAACTGATAGGAATCGGAAGGACTCAGCACCGCCCCGATGGAGTTATGAAGGAAGGCCATCTCCTCGGATAATTCCTTGCCCTTCGTCACGATGATGCCTGCCAGCACATCGTTATGCCCTCCCAGATACTTGGTGGCGCTATGTATGACGATATCCGCCCCAAGCTCGATGGGTCTCTGGAAATACGGGGTTAGCAGCGTATTATCCACGATGCTGATCAATTGATGGCGTCTTGCCCATGTACAGACGGCTTCGATATCCGTAATCATCATGAGCGGATTCGTCGGCGTTTCGATAAATACGGCCTTCGTGTTCGGTTGTCTGGATCCTTCCAGCGCATCCAAGTCGTTTGTATCCACGTAGGTCGCCGTTACCCCGAACTTGGACATGATCCGCTCCAGCAGCCGGTACGTCCCTCCGTACAGATCGAGCGATACAATCAGGTGATCGCCTTGACCGAACAGCGCAAAAATCGTCTGTAGGGCCGCCATGCCCGAGCTGCAGGCAAAGCCGGCGTCACCGGATTCCAGCTCGGCGCAGGCATCCTCGAGTACCGAACGGGTCGGATTCTTGGTGCGGGCATAATCAAACCCCGTGCTCTGGCCTAATTTAGGGTGGCGGTATGCCGTAGCCTGATAAATCGGAAAATTAACTGCTCCCGTTACCGGTTCCTGCACCGATCCGATCTGTGCCAGCCGGCTCTCTATATTCAAAGGTTTCTTCTCCATCACAAACTCTCCTCCCGTACGCGGTTAAATTTGCGGACCGATATCATATGGCGTTTCCTGATATACATAGTAATTGAGCCAATTAGTGAATAATAAGTTTGCATGCGCGCGCCATATGGACGGAGGCGTTCTTGTTGGATCGTCGTTCGGATAATAGTTGCGCGGCAGCGCAATGTCCATGCCTTTGGCAACGTCCCGGTCATACTCCCATTTCAGGGAGTCCGCATCATACTCGGAATGCCCTGTGGCAAAAATCTGCTTGCCGTCCCGGCTGGATACCAAATAAATCCCTGCTTCCTCGGACTCGGACAGGATGACCAAATCATCCACGCCTGCAATGTCTTCGCGCCGAACTTCCGTATGACGGGAATGCGGAACAAAGAACATTTCGTCAAATCCGCGGAGCAGCTTGGTACACGCTTCATTGATCGTATGCGGAAATACGCCAAAGCATTTTTCCTCGAGGCTGTATTTCGGCACGCCGTAATGATAATAAAGCCCGGCTTGCGATGCCCAGCAGATATGGAGCGTAGAGGTCACATGCGTCTTGGTCCATTCAAAAATTTCAGTAAGCTCATCCCAATAATTCACTTCTTCGAACTCCAGCTGCTCGACTGGAGCTCCAGTAATGATCATGCCGTCAAAACGACGGTTCTTCACTTCTTCAAAGGTTTTGTAAAATGATTTTAAATGCTCGGCCGACGTATTCTTCGATACGTGTGAGCTCGGGTGAAGAAGGACGACATCCACCTGGAGCGGGGAGTTGCCGATCAATCGCAGCAGCTGGGTCTCCGTCGTTTCCTTGGTTGGCATCAAATTGAGGATCGCAATCCGCAGCGGGCGGATATCCTGATGAAACGCATGACTCTCATCCATGACAAAAATGTTTTCTCCAGCCAGAACTTCCTTTGCCGGCAGGGCATCCGGAATTTTAATTGGCATCTGAGGCTCACTCCTTCGAAATATGAAATGATACATCCATAAAGCTGTGAGAAAGAGCGTTAGACTGTATAAACGCAAGAAGACCTTTCTCGAAGTAGAGAAAGGTCATCATATACGTATCACAATGCGCCTCTCTCATCTGTCAGGCTATACGACGGCTTATACAATCGTCGTATCTCCTGCAAGAATTAGCACCGTGCGATGTTGCCGCCGGTTGCCGGGTTTCATAGGGCTAGTCCCTCCACCTGCTCTTGATAAGATTTCGCTTTATTCAGTTGTTTGGAATTGTTTCGTAATTGATACCTACTTTAAATCATCCTCAATTTTTCGTCAAGAACCTTTTCATGAGTTTGTCACACTTCACCAAAGGTTTCCATACCCTATATCATGGCCCTTGGACAGCTCCGGATTTCACTTGAAAGGTCCTACACCCGGCGTTATACTAGACAAGTGCTGTTTAAAACCGAGTATGAAAGAGGTGACATGGAAGATGGACGGTGACCCGAGCCAGAAACTGGATGCACAAGACGCACAACCGCATAGGATCAAGATCAGCTTACCGGCAGAGGGCAGCGTTATTTTTCATGCGCTTTTTATCGTATTCTAACCTTCCTCGATTTATGCCCGTACACCGGTGGGCTGATATCCTGTGCCTTAACTGCTTGACTTAAGCAGCTTGGATTAGACAAAGGAGTGATATCAGATGAAAATCCGGTTGGTCGATTCGGGCGTTTTTACCCCTGTTGATGACATCGAAATGACGCTGACAGCTCCGGCCAGCGGCTTCTACTGGCTGGATGCGGACGTGGATGATTTAGCCGAACTGCAGCCCCTCTTCTCCCTGCATGATCTTGCCGTTGAGGATTGCCTCAGCGAAGAGGAGCAGCGTCCCAAAATTGAAATATACGAGAACCACTATTTTATCGTCGTGAACAGCATCCGGTTTGACGACGAAGAGATTTTCCTTCGGGCATTGAATGTTTTCCTGGGCAGGCATTTTATTATTACGGTGACCAAGCAAAAGATCCATGAGCTTCGCACCGTCAAACCGCTTCTCTGGGAGGATGAAGTCAGCACGCCTGACCGCTTCCTCTATCTCTTGATCGACCTCGTCACGGACAACTACTTCTCCGTAGGGGACCGAATAGAAGCGAGAATTGAAAAGCTGGAGGAAGACATTCTGATGCATACCAAAAAATCCCACCTCAGCGAGATCATCGGTCTGCGAAGTGAGATTCTTTGGTTGAAAAAGGTGCTTGGCCCTCAGAAGGAAGTTATCAATACGCTCAACAAAAAAGATCTTCGGCTGATCGATGACCAGCTGCAGAAATACTTCAGCGATATCTATGAAAATGCCGTTAAAATTTCCGAAACGTTCGAGACCTATCGGGATCTCATGGGGAACCTTCGGGAAGCCTACCAATCCAGTATCGCCAATCGGGCCAATGAAATCATGCGCGTGTTTACCGCTATTACAACGATCTTTATTCCATTGACGCTGATTACGGGCATCTACGGCATGAACTTTGAGTATATGCCGGAACTTCATTGGAGATATTCCTATTATGTGGTTATCGGCATCATGGTTTTTGCCGGCGCGCTCATGTTTTATCTGTTCCGTAAAAAGGATTGGATATGAGACACCCTGGTCAAACGAGGAGAGTACTGGCCGGAACACAGCGGTTCATACGAACCGCCGCAACTAAAACCTAATCTACAAGCACGGCGAATTAGCATCAGGACGGATCTCCTTGCAACGGGGAGAATCCGTCCTGACTTCGTTTAAGGCAGATTAACCGGCATTCGCTTTGCCGGGCTGATCCCGCCGAAAGCGGATCCGTATGAGACGAAGCCGTTCATACAGCCTTTCCGTCCCCCCCAGCTCTTCTGCTTCTGCGTTCTCGGCTTGTCCCTGTCCGTATACCCGCTGTAACACAGGTTTAAGAAACGTATCGCCCAACTCTTCAAACGCCTTCCATACGTTTTCCTGCTCCGCAGCCGTCATCATGTTCAATTCGACCTGGAGCAGCTGCTCCGTATCATAGCCTTCCTTCTCAAGCCCTTCCAATTCCTCGACCAAATCCCGACGCGACAGCGAGGTACGCGCTTCAAGCTCGGACAGCGAAGCGCCCTCGGCTATGCCAATCAGCATCGCACGGCGGGTTCGGAAGCGTTCAAGCTCCTGCTGATATCTCTGTTCCTTCTGTTTATACAGCCAGGACAAGAATTCCTCTTCCGGCAGCTGCGTATACACCCAATCCAGTGGAAACGTTGTGGTTCGCTCGGTTTTCGTCGTAATCTCCAGCCATTCCACCCCGTGCTCCGAAGCCTTGCTAACCCCGATTCCCGGAAGCTGCAGCAGCTCTTCCTCACTCTGGGGAACAAAGGCGCTGATCATGCGCAGCACCCGGTTGCTGGCAATGAAATAGGGCGCTTTTCTTCCGGATGCGGCCTTTCTCCTGCGCCAGGCGCACAGCTCCGTGTACAGCTCCTCCGATCCATACAGCTCGCTGTAACATTGCAGCTTCTGAGTGCCGAGATTCTTGCTCCCGGTCTCTCCCGGTTCATGGAATACCCCTTCGATTAGCGGGCGGAAGCCCTCTCCGAGCTTCTTCGCAAGCTGATGCCGATACACGCACAGCAGCTCATTCCATGAGTTGCCTTCATACCACTCGTCATCGGAAACTTCACCGTCCGGTTCCATATTCCGCCAGCCGAGCCTCCATCCTCCTTCTTCCTCGCCGATCCATACTTGAGCCGAACGGAGATGACCTGACTCATCCGCTCCGCTCATCCGATTCATGAACACAATTTGCATCCCTCGATAACCTCCCGTTTACGCAATCAGCATAAAGGCGGAACAACGCAAAAAAGCACCTCTCCTCCGCGCAGCGGCAAGAAAGGTGCTTCCTTCGTTCCATACATTATACTGTTGAAACTATAATACCATAATCTGTAATAGAATCCAATCCATTTTAAACTTTCCCTATATAAGAAATCAGGCTAAGCTTGAATGCTCTTGGTTTCATCCACTGCCAGCTTGGCCAATGCCAATGCGCCGCAGAGACCCGCATTATCGCCGAGCATCGGCGGAACGATGAATTGATCGATCCCGTCATGAAGGCTTGGATGCTGAACATATCCTGCCAGCAGCTCTTGAAGCTTCGTGCGGATCAGCGGGAACAGCTGCTCCTGCTTCATCACGCCTCCACCCATCACGATTCGCTGAGGGGACAAGATGAGGACATAATTCATCAGCGCTTGAGCGAGATAATAAGCTTCCATCTCCCAAGCCGGATGATCCGGCGTCAATTCCACGCCGGGAACACCCCAGCGTTTGCCAAGAGACGGTCCCGCAGCAAGCCCCTCCAAACAGTCTGCATGATAAGGACAGGTCCCCTCATATTTGTCTTCCGGATGACGGCGGACGTAAATATGCCCCATCTCCGGATGGGACAGGCCGTGAATCAGTTCGCCGGATACCACGGCGCCTGCTCCTACTCCCGTTCCGATGGTGATATAAAGACAGCTGTCCAGTCCCTGGGCCGCCCCCACGTATATTCTCCAAGAGCCGCTCCGTTTACATCCGTATCAAATCCGATTGGAACGTCAAAACGCCCTTCCAATGCTTTGACGATATTGTAATTGCTCCAATGCGGCTTCGGCGTCGTTGTAATGCAGCCATAGGTCGGGCTGCCTTTCACCGGGTCAATCGGTCCGAACGAACCGACTCCGATCGCCTCTATATCCTTATCAGCAAAAAAGTTAAAGACGTTTGCCATGGTTTCTTCAGGGGTTGTCGTCGGAAAGCTCACTCGCTCCACAACCGTTCCATCCTCCGTACCCACGCCGCAAACGAACTTGGTTCCTCCTGCTTCAATTGCTCCAAGTAAACTCATGCTTCTTCCATCCTCTCCACGATGTGCTGTGCCTTGTTCTCTATATGGTTGCTAACAAGCTCTATTCGAAGCATATGTAAACATTGTGCTCCCGTCAAGTCTGCCTGCCTCTTTCCCTGCCTCTGCCCCGTTCCGAGACGCGGCATTTCGCCGGCCGTTCTGCCGACAAACGCGCGCCGGGACATCCAGCGTGCCGCCGCTAATCCCAGTATAAAGGCACTGATGCTGGACAGCAGTGATGTTTTTATCGACTGCCATTCCGGCATCCCGAGCCGAGCATTTTCGTCATGGTCACGACGACGGCTCCACAAACACGATCCAGCCACCGTGATATGCGCTGATTTCAGGCTTCCGGATGAATTGAAGAAGCGCCTCGGCCTGCTTGCGGATGTCTCCGGTACGACACCTTCGATCGAAGCGGCTAGGAAACTACCGCCACCCCAAAAAGATGGCCGAGGCTCTTCATTTCCAGCTCCTCCAGTTTGGTTAACGCACGTTCGTGATCCACGCTCAGGCGGCACAAATCCAGCTCGCATTCCATCGGAACCTCGCAATGAATTTCGGCCAGGGCCCGGGACAGATGCAGCATCTCCAGATCCGCTTCGATCTTGGTGCGAACCCCTTTGGTCAATGAATCGAGATTCGCAAGGATGCCCTCCACGGATTCATATTCCTGGATCAGCTTGACTGCCGTCTTCTCGCCGATCCCGCGTACGCCCGGATAATTGTCGCTCGTATCTCCCATCAGGCCTTTTACATCGATCACCTGTCTTGGTGAAAGCCCCTTTTCGGCATAAAGCGTCTCCGGGGTATAGTGCATATAATTGCCATGCCCCTTTTTCATAATGATGACCGAAGTCGAATCGTTCACGAGCTGAAGCAAATCGTGGTCGCCCGACAGGATCATGACGTTCATGCTATCGCCGAACCGTCTGGCAAGCGTACCGATGCAGTCATCGGCCTCATAACCCACGACGCCCAGATTCGGGATCCCGAGGCATTCCG
>NZ_AEXS01000147.1:0-6494 GCF_000204455.1 Paenibacillus sp. HGF5
TATTATCATAATTGTTGCTAATGTTTTGAGAGTTTCCGCCTAACGTTCTTGTATTCACGACGTCCTGGCCCCTTAGAGTCGCTGCTTATAGTTGTGAGGCTTGCCGAACACCTAATGCAGTGACGTCCCGACGGGCTTAGGGGGCTGGATGTGGTCACTCGCTTCTCAGAGTGGCCCCGAGCGTTAATACGGTGTTAGCCGAGGGAAGTTCTGGAAGCAGCCATTGTATTTAAGGCGTTCTCAAAATAGCTATATACTTCATCTGCAATTCCCAGAAACTCTTCAACAAGTACATCACTATCCAAGTAACAAGCATACAGATACTCAACTAAAGCGGAGTCAATCTCGCAATAGTTTAATATGGCATTCTTCATCTCAATAATGTCATCTTGCCATACACCTGTATCTGTTAAAACCAAAGAGTATAATGCACGAATTAATCTCTTCGAATACCCTTTAATATATCTAGTTTTCATCGAGTGATCGCTAGCAGTAGAAAGTGAACGACGTACACTATCTACTTCTTCCTTGGTCTCTGTATTTAAGTCTAGAATGAACTCTGGAGAAATAATGATCGGTGGTACTTTTTCACCAATGTCATGACCATACATGCAAACACAAATGATCTTAACCCAAAAACCCCACTCATTCGGTTTACTTAATACATCGTCAATCGAGCAAATTATCGTATCAATCTTAGTTACTATTGGATATTCTTCCAAAAGCCTGTCTTTAATATTTGACAATCTTTCGTAATCAATATCTTTGGGATTTACACATACAATAGTAAAGTCTGCATCTGACTTAAAAGGTTTAGCAGTTCCTTTTGGAATCGAGCCACACATATAAATGCTATGAATCTTACCTTTAAATTCGGTAAGTATATGATTTATATACTTATCAACAAAATCCTTATATTCACTTTGTATTGCAATTCTATTTATAACTTTTTCTAATATCATATTGACTCCTCCTAAACTAAGAACTTCTTTCGGCTAACGTTCACACATCTACGACACGCCCCGGCCTTTAGATAGCTCTTATCTTAGGCTGGGTCGTGTGTTGTCCGATTATACTTCATTGCTTTCACACCTGACAACCAAGGGGCGAATGCCCCACTGCGTAGATGTATTGTTAACCGATATTAATGTCCTCTTTGATAGACCACTGATTATTTTTGATAAGACTATATATTTTTTCGTAATATAAATGCTCTCTCATTAGACTATGGTAATTCGCATGATTATGCTTATTTAAGGCCAAATGTTTATAGTATCCCCATCTCTGTATATAACTTTTCTCTTTAGTGTTATATGAAAACCGATGATGCTGTCCATGACATATAGCCATTACGTAAGCCAGTAGGTCAACTAGTAAAACCATTTTATACGCATTATTTCTTGTGTAAAAGTTACCTTCACCCATTAAATGCGATATATAATGCCTGTTAAAGAATGAATTATTTTTAGCAGTTTGATGTTTATTAAAGACAGTATGTTGCCAGATATCTATAAAAGCTCTAATATATTCGTCTAACATGAACGGATTTGGTAGTTGCTTTGAGCTATGATCGTACTCCAGTTCTGCCCACTTGTTTAACAGCTGGTTATCATTTGGCTTATTACTACTCGAATCGAACCCATATAAAGATAACAAAACTCCTTCGATCACAGGAATAAGTATCATGATTGTTGAGATAAACTCACCACGAAGTAAACTCATGTTAGCCTGTTCGATTAAATGTGAAAACTTATTTATATGTTCAGCTCTCATTATTAAAGAGTTCATATTCAAAGCTCTATTGGCCGGGCTCATAACATAACCACTGAAAATATTAGCTAATTTATCTTCAATATCTTGTTTTTCAGGATTTGATAACTTGTTGATGTCAATTGAGTTACATATGTCTTCAATAAGACCCATATCATTCTCAGTTACTTCATCAGCAATAATTGTAAATCCTAATCTAGTCAGTACTTGATTAGCCTTAAACATTCGTATTTGTACATTTTGATGAAAGTCATAACCTTCTATTACTTTAGGTTCAATAGGCTTAGTTATTAAGTATTCCCTAACCTTATCAAATACATCTCTAATTGCCCTTCCCTTACTTTCTGATCTGGTGATTATACCCAAATCACTAACTTCAACAATATATTGGTTCCCTACGTATTGAATTATCATTGGAATTCCAAATACTGATCGAGGATAAGTTTTCATCAAATTTATTACCTCTCATTATCAATTATGTTTGCATTAATTTCGGCTAACGTTATTGTATTCACGAACACTCACTGCCTTAAACGACCGTAGGGAGTGGCCGCGACGCGGTTAGACAGTGCAGGGTTGTCCGGCTGATTTAGCTTCTCTGCAAATGAAATGCCTCTTTGATTCCACTTCTTCTACCTCGGCCGGACCAGAGAGCGATAGATACGCAGCGTGAATACCATGTTATCTGATGGATCGGCCTTCTTCGAATTATCTAAATTCACTTATCTCTTTTATTTGTTGAATAATTTCCAAAGTATCATTGGGGTCCTTGATGTCAAATAGATAATTAGCTTCATCTTTAGTAGGTTGAATTTCTATCGTATTTCCTTGTCTCTCCAATACTTCCAAAAAGTTCGAGGCACTTCTAAATATAGCTTTACTTCTTTGGGTTTGTGTAACACGTTCTTTCAATAAATCAATTGGTAAATTAAAGTGGACTATAATACTTTCAAATCCATTGTCATGAAAGTTCTGGAGTACATTTGTTCTTCCTGATTTATTTAAATTGGAATTGCTTAAGATAATGTGAAAATCGCTTTGCTCCACAGCATAGTTAACAATAGCATTTGTTATAGAGAATTTTAAAGTATTAGGACCTTCTATAGGGCGAAGTTTCTTATAATGGCTATTAATAAATTCAGCATGATTATCCTGATCAATGACTATGGCTTGTTGTAGTACAGATTCTAATTCTTTAGCAAAAGTGGTTTTTCCACTATGAGTTTTTCCAACCGTCATGATTACCAGGCGGCTCATAAAATGCTCTCCCATCAATGTTTTCTATTATGATTTTTGCCGATCTTTCAGATAACGTCGTTGTATTCGCGAACCCGAGTGGCTTAAGCGACCATCGGGAGCGGGTGGTTCCGCCACTTTGCTTCGCAGGGTTGTCTGCCTGACCAACTCCTCCGAAAAGCCTCGAGCAGACCAAGGACCTACCAGGTCCACAGCGTGAATACGTTGTTAGCTGATGCAATTGCCTTCCTCGAATTACTTGCTACTAATCTTTATTATTTCTGAGCAATTCGTCACCAGTTCTAAACCAAGGTTGCAAAGCAAATCTTGCTTCACCAGTTCCGTAATCAAAAAATCTTGAAACTATCTTAATCTCATTATCATCATTAATAATTGACCAAGGACTATTCTTAAATAATTCAATATCTTCTAATCTGTAACCATTTAAATCTAAGTACCAATTTTTATTCCCATTATCTATTATTTCATCTATTTGTCTTATTTTATTCTTTATATATTCATTCCAAATTAAACTTCCTTCAAGGTAGTGTTCTGTTAAACTACCAACAAACTCAAATCTGTGTTTTCGATAATAATCTAAAACAAATGTTTGCACGTTGGCTCTTCCTTTATCTTTTGATTTTTCATTTTACAAGAATTTTCTATGCAATGGTTTCAGCTAACGTTCTTGTATCTACAAACCCGAGAGGCTTAAAGGAACGCCAGCGACTGGGCCCGACGGACTTAGCCTCGCCAGGGTTGTTCGCTGATTCCGCTTCTCTGTAAATGCTTCTTTTGAACCAAAGGTGCAGCCTGAAGCGTAGATACATTGTTATAGAATGTTAGCACCTTCTGATAGGCGTTGATATAATGGATTAACTTTCAAAAATTCTTGTTTTAAGGTTTCTTTATTTTCCATTTTATTATTCCTTTCAAAATAGTTTTTAGGATTCCGGGGTTGCCTATAACGTTGTTGTATCTACGAACCAGAAAGCCTTAAGGGAGCGCACGCGACCGGGTCCGACGGACTTAGCCTCGCAGGGTTGTGAGCTGAGTACACCCCTTTGTTTAATACCACTTGCGAACCAAGGGCAAAGCCCGCAGCGTAGATACTATTTAGGCGAGGTATCTGCCTTCTTCGATTACACTTTCCTAATAATGATCCCTTCTTCAAACTCTTCAATATTATTAATGTTTATCCAAATCTCTTCTGATTCTCTTAATCTATGAAAACGTAAAATTGTATCATCATCATGATAAGTTAAGATAAGGATAAATTCATACTCTGGAAAATCAATTTTTAGTTTAGTGGACCACATTTCTAATAGCTTCTTTGCAAACTTTAACCCTTCTAAAGGATGTTTTTCAAAGGTATTTGATATATCTATCATATGAACATGACTTTCACTTGCTTCAAATCCAGTTCGATCCCCAAACTGGTGAATAATATGTTCAATATTAATTTCTATACTATTTTCAGTGTTTTTCTTTATTACAATGCAACCTTCAACCTCCACAAAGTCTGGCCATACTACATCAATTAATTCAGATTTATCATGATATTTGAGAGTATACTCTTTCTTAAGAATTTCATTGATTTTATTATTTGATATTTCCATTGAATCAGTCCTTAAAGATTTATTCTGCGGATATTTCGCCTAACGTTACTGTATCTCGAACCCGAGAGGCTTAAGGCGCAAACGCGCCGGGTCCGACGGACTTAGCCTCGCAGGGTTGTCTGCCGAAATTGCTACCCCGAATCACATCTCGCAGACCAAGGGCCGAACGGCCCGCAGCGTAGTATTATGTTAGATGATGTTGTCGCCTTCTTCGAATTACTTGGAAAAGCTCTTAAAATAGTTTTTTACTTCCTTGGGCTTTCTAAAAATTACGATACTCTTACTTCCCTTGTACTTCTCTAATATATTAATTATTCTCATCCGTTGATTCTTCCTAAAATTCCATACGGACTTTATAAATTTATAATCAATACTTTCTAGACAACCCTTCCCCATGTATTCTCCAGTTGTACCATGATTTAAGATTGTCCTTTTCATTACCCTACAAAGACATAGATATCGCGGAAAATCGAAAAAGTAAACAGTGTCCGTATAAGGAATTCTATAATCTAATGTCCTTCCATGGTTTCCATCCATGATATAGGTTTCCTGAACTAATAATTTTTGTAGTATTTCATCAAACTCCTGATTATTACAACTGATCCATCCTGGTTTCCAGTAAAATGAATCTAAATGAATTACAGGTAAGCCTGATTCTTTACTTAGTCTTGAAGAAAAAGTTGACTTACCTGAGCCAGGACAACCAATGACTAAGACCCTTTTCATTTATTCCTCCAATGAATTACTTTCAATAAAAATATTGCGATGATTTCATCTAACGTTCTTGTATCTACGAACCCGAGAGGCTTAAGGCAGCTTGCTGCCGGGTGGCTTTGCCACTTAGCCTCATAGGGTTGTCTGTTTGAGTTCACTTCCTCGAGTTACCTTCTGGCAGACCAAGGGTCGAAAGTCCCGCAGCGTAGATACTTTGTTATAAGAAGTTCGGGCCATCACTGAGCTACTTAATTATTATCATGTAACCTTATAAAAAAGCTCTCTAAATTACGATTAATTATAGTATTCACTTCGCTAATGGATAGATTAGTAAAAGGATTATCTTGCTGTTTTAATTCTAAAAACATTTGATTTTCAAAATTATAACTTCTAATGGCTTCATAATAATCCCTAATATCAATTTCATATATTTTTTGTTTGTCAAACTTATGGTGTAATATATGGGAGATTACACATTTGAAAAGCATGTCCGATATTTCTTCATTATCAACGAAATTCCCTGAGATTTGTAATATATATTTAAAGGTTACTTTAAACCTAATATATGGAACTAGTCTATGTTCTGCACTTAATAGAATAGTATCGAATGCTTGAGCTAAATAACTATATACTACGAACCAAAAAACCTCAGCATCCGTAGCATCAGAAGATAATGGTAAGACTGTTGACTCCTTATAAACTGTAAATCTGGTTTCGAGATCCAATCCGCTATCTTCATCTTCTAAAAAAATATGCTCGTATCTATACCTGGTAATAATCCATTCTTTATATCACTTATAGTTTTAAATTGATTTTTATACGACTCAATATCAAGGGAATCTTTAAACATACTGAAAAATGCTTGATCAGCAGCCTTATAAATCATTGAATTATCTTCGGTTAATAATCGGATGGGTAAAATATATATTATTCCCCTAGCTTGTTCAATTATCTTTATATTATCCCTAATTGTAGATTCTATTTGTTCCTTCATCTTAAAATTAAAATCTCTATTAAAATCAGTTTTTCTAACCATCGTTATATACTTGTATATGGGATCATCCCAGAAATGGTACTTCCCCAAAGATACGAATGGGAAATGCTCGTAATCATCCATATCCAAAATTGTTGCTGCTGTAAACACGTAAGCGCTGT
>NZ_AEXS01000146.1:0-102453 GCF_000204455.1 Paenibacillus sp. HGF5
CCGCCTCGGGATCGTAATCCGTTACCGTCAGCAGATCCAACTGATGCATGAAATGGGTTACGCCCACGTTCTGCAGGGCAGATCCGCTGAAGCACGGAAACAGCTCCCCCTTCCGCATCATTGCTATCATCGCATCCAGCCACCGAGAAGCCTCATACCCTTCTTCCATATAGAGCTCCAGCAGCTTCTCGTCCCGCTCCGCAATAAACTCAATGAGCGAAGACTGCATCAGGCCTTCCTGCAGCACATCCTCCTCGGTGATCCAACAGACGTCTTCGGCAAGCTCGCTGCGAATCTCCGCCAGCACGCGCGGCACGTCTGCGCCTACCCGGTCGATTTTATTGATAAACAGGAACGTCGGCACGCCATGCTTGCGCAGTAACTGCCACACCGTCTCCGTATGCCCCTCGACACCTTCCACGGCGCTGATCACGACAACGGCGGCATCCATGACTTGTATGGCCCGCTCCATTTCCGGCGAGAAGTCGACGTGACCCGGCGTATCGATTAAATAATACGTGGAACCGTTAAAATGCATGGTTGCCTGATCGGCAAATACGGTAATGCCCCGTTCTTTTTCAATGTCATGACGATCAAGATATGCGCTCTGGTGATCCACCCGGCCGCGCTCCTGAATCGTATGGGTCGTATATAACAATTGCTCCGCCAGCGTGGTCTTGCCCGCATCCACGTGGGCGAACATGCCTATCGTTTTTTTCATCCGCTTATCCCTCTTCTACAAGCCGGTTTCATGAATGATCCATTTGCTCTCACTTTTTAATTTTAACATATCAGGCCGCCTGATCGGCACATATGTTCTACATTATTCGGATGGGGGCCCGTCATTCCGCTGACTAAACCAAAATAGCTGCCCATCCGCACCCCATGAGTGCAGCAGGACAGCTGTCGGTGTTATCAAACATTCGCTTTAATCCATATGATATGAGTTCATAATTCCATTCTGCGGATTATTTCACCAGCTTAAACGAGGAGAGCGTGCGCGCCAGCGCCGCTTGCTGCACTTCCGTTGCATTGGCATCATTCAGCGTTGTCATGATCGTGTACGCGATATCTCCGCTTTCAAAGACGATTTCCTCGGTCGTATAACCCACGCCGTTCTTCACCTGATGCACCTTGAACGACACGGCAGGCACGCCGGCAAACGTGATCTTATCGACGCCCAGCAATTTCACCGACGAAGCCGCGCTGGCTTCGTTATAATACCGTTTCAGATTGCTGACGATGACTTCAGCTGCTGTATCCTTTTGGGCAGTAATTTCAAAACCGCCCCCGGCAAAGCCGTACTCCACGATTCCCTGCTCGAACTGATCGTTCAGCGGCTCCCAGTACCTTGGAATATCGATATGATAGCGGTACCTCTCGGAGCTTTTGCTTCTCATCTGGGTTTTATCGGTCAGGTAGCCCTCTTCGCCGATGCGGCCGAAATTTGCCGGCACCACATCGTAATCGATCTCGATTGATTCGAGAACCTTTTTCCAGTTGGAAGCCGTCCGTTCCTGCCCATCCGGTACCACATACTCCAGATAATAGCGGTAGCCGTTCTTCTGGACCATCACTTCATATTCCGTTATCCATTTATTCCCGAAGTTGTACCGAACCTCTTGAATCTGCCCTTTGACGCCGGAAATCTCCACAGGCGTAAGTCCGACGTATTCGTACGATTCCTCGACGAAGGATTCCGTCAGCCAGTCTTTGAGGCGCTGCCCCCAAGCGGCGAGGGTACCATCGGCCCCCGTAGGAGCGGATGTCACCGAGACGGACAGATAGCCCTCTCCTTCGCTGCCGTATAACATGTCCTTGTTGTTGATTTCCCAGCCTGCCGGAATGCCGAACCATATGCCGTATTCTTCGTTTCCTGCCTCGCGGAACCCATCCACGATGGAGGATACGTCTTTTACCGATTTGTCTCCTGCCCGATAGGCTGTTCTGAAAGAGCCCAGCAAGCTCGCGTGTTGGTCCATATCTTTATAGTGAACCGCTTCGGCATCGGCAAAATACAGTTCATAGACGCGGTCGTTGGCATAATACTGCCGACCTTCCCACAAGACGCCGTCGACATCGCGGGAGATCACTCTGGCATACGGAACCGCTGCGCTTGTGACCGTCTCTTGGTGCAGCACAACATCTCCGGAGTCGCCCACTTCCTTCAGGAGCCGTTCCAGCAGATCATCGGGACTCAGCTTCACCTTGTGGGAGAATGCGTGCACCTCCAGGTAATAGCGGCCCGTAGCATCATTGAAAGCCGAACCGCTCTCATCGTCCGTGCCTCTTCCAACCATCATCCAGGAGGGATAATTCAAACTCCAATCATAATAGCTGTTCCCGATTCGGGTCTTCCCGGTCGTGTTGTTGATTTCGCTTTCATCCTGCTTCTCTTCCTTATCCGTGACCATGAGGCTGATGGCCAGCTTGCCCTGGGAGGAGCTTACCTTGGCGCCGATTCCCGCCGCAACCGGGCGCAGCGGCACCATCAGCGTACCGGACACCATGGTCGGTTCCACCGGCAGCTGCACCTTTTTCCCGTCGATCCATGCCGTCTTGTTATCCATCACGAGCACGACCGTATGCGGCCCTTGCAGCAGCCGTATCCGGTTCTCGCCCTCCAGCCTGATCTCGCTGCCAAACGCTTTCTTGAATACGCCCAGCGGTACCATCAAAACACCCTGCTTCAGCTGCGGCTTGGCAATCGTGTAGGAAGTGTCATTGACCGAGGCTGTGCTGCTGCCGTTTTGCACGGTCAGTATGCGCTTCTCCGGCACAATCGCTTCATCTCCCCATACGGGAAGCGACAACGTCATAAATAACATCAGCGCCGATAAGGTTCCGGCTGTCACCTGACGCAGGCGCCGGCTAGTTTCCGTTCTTTCTCTCTTTTCCATTACTCGGCCTCCCCAACGCTTGACGAAGCAGCTCCGTTACCGTCCTGGCTGAGCGTCAGTTTTACGTTCACGATATCCCCATCCCGCTGCATCAGCAGCTGAACCTGCTGACCGGGCATATAGGGCTTTAACCGTTCGTTGATATCAACAACGGAATAAATGCGCTTGCCGTTAATCGCATATAATACGTCATCCTCCTGAATGCCGGCCTGCTTGGCCTGCTCGGACAACACCTTTGTAACGGTCAACGGATCGTCCGAAGGGAGACCCACGATGGCGGACCAGCTCTCTTCCAGCTCCAATCCGAGTCCGGCTCTAATCACCTCGCCGTATTCCAATAAATGCCCCACAACGTAGCGGACCGTTTCCGCAGGTATGGAGAAGCCCATATTTTCAATGCCGACGGCGGCGAACTTCTTGCTGTTGATCCCGATAACCTCGCCCTTCAAGTTGACGAGCGGGCCCCCGCTGTTGCCAGGATTAATGGCGGTATCGGTTTGAATCAGGCGATAAGAGCCGTCTACGCTCCGGTTTAGCCCGCTTACCACGCCCACCGAGGCCGAGTTTCGCAGCGAGAACGAGATCGGCGTGCCAATGGCAACAACCGTTTCTCCGACAAGCGCATGCTGCGCTGTTGCCGCAAATTTGGCCGGCTTCAGGGACTTGGCATTGATTTTGACCAACGCAATATCGCTCTTCGGATCGCTGTATACGCCCTTGGCTTTATAGGATTTGCCATCTGCGGTCACGACCGTGATTCCGGTAAGCCCGTCCACCACATGGGCGTTCGTCACGATCCAGCCGTCCGACTTCCAGATGACTCCTGTGCCATGCGCCAGGTTGTATCTGTCGTCCACTTCGCCGCTTCCTTGAGCGGCCTTCCCGATAATGCCGACCACCGACGGCGACATCCGGCTGATGACTTGAGGCACTTCGTTTTGCTCATATGTATTCTTAGGCTTCGCGCTTGTTGCATCCGCAACCTCTGCCTGTGTGAGCATGCCGCTGCTTCCTGCCAAAATGACGGTCCCTAGCAGCATGGCCGCGGATCTTTTTTGCCATTGTACGTTTTTCAATTGGTATGTTCCTCCCCCGGTTCCATCCTCTACCCAACTTGTACTCCTCAATTTATCATGTTTTTCCATTTGTAACCATTGCTGATACACCTATTTCTTTTACGTTTTTCCTGCGGATCGTGTAACTTGCCCTCGAAGAAACAAAAAGACGCCTTCACACTGCAGGTAGCAGAAGGGCGTCTTGTTTGTATGTATTTCATTCCATTCGTCATGAAGCCGCTTTAATAGCGTGCATCACGCCAACCTAATTGTTAAACCATCCTGTAATCATGGCATAGTCAGAATACAAGAACACAAATAAGCTGACGAGACCGAAAGCGATTGCGAATTTATTTTTTTGACGGGCCATCAACAGGCGAACCACGCCAACAAAGATCAGAATCGTAAACAAAATCATGAAAATGTCAAATGTCTTAAATGTCGCGGTCGCATCCGATGCTGCTGCAAGGATCATGAAACGTACCTCCTCGTGGGTTTCTTCTCGGGCAAATTTACATATCTTCTTCTATGTTATCCATGTGCCCGTCCAGATGCAAGCCCTCCGCCCCGAAAAATGAAAAAAAGTCATAGAAATTTCTCATTTTTAACCAAATTGTCAGACATTAGCATGACTTTCATCATGGCAGGGACTAGATCAAGCTAACGAAATGGAGCCTTGCACAGGTTGTTCCGTTATCCGAGAGGTACCCGGGTTGGATCGAGAAAGGGATCCTCATACTCCTCCTGGTCCTCGGGTTCCTCTGGAGCCGACCCCTGCTCGGTTACAGTCTCCTCCGCCAGATCCTCGCTTGGCAAAGCCACGGAAGGATCCATGATCGTAATCCGATCCACGGGGTCCTTTCTGACATCCAAAGTTACCTCGTTGGACGGTTCGCTGCGGATATGCCATTCGTTCACGGCGACCACATGGATCGTATACCGGCCGGGCAGACCTGCCAGCATATGGAGATTCGGAATGAGATAGGCCGGACTCTCTAACGGTTCATCGTTCAAACGCGCCCCAGCTCCGTCGGGTCCTGTGTAGTATACATGATAGGTTACGCCTTCCTGTGCATCTGACCAGGTTAAAGCAATGGATTCATCTTCCTCATTTAGGATGGCCTGAAGGCCGGATACTTTATTCGGGCGGCTCGAAACTTCGTTAGAGTAACCGCTCTTGCCGACGCTGTTCACAGCCTCGATCACATAGTAAGAGGGCTCTTGAAAACGTACATCCGATATGGCATAAGAACCTGCGTTCACATTCGCTCCGCCAGCTAATAAGGCATACCCCGCTCCCGATTGTCCGCTGGAATAGATATTGTAGGTTACGCCCTGCTGATGCGTCCAGCTTAATTGAGCCTGCCCCTTCACATGGTGGAACCTCAGATCGTTCGGAGCTGATGGTGCCGCTGTTGGCAAAGCCTCCGATACGGTAGCTGAAGGTCCCTTCTCTGTCGGAGCTTGCGTTGGTCCGGAATGATCAGGAGTTGCCGAGGTTGATCCCGATGAAGTAGCAACGACGCCATGTATGACCGGAAGAGGGCTTTTCAGCGGTGTTTCCGTTTCGCCCACGTCAGCATTCAAATCGATTGACGCCACGGATTCCAGCCATTTGGCTGTAGCCCAGACAGCTTCTTCCCGAGTGACGGTGCCCTTGGGTTTCAAAACGTCAATGCCGGATACCCGAAACAGTCCTAATTCCAAGGCCAGTGCCATAGCTTCCTTGGCATCATTGCTGGAGGATCCCTCCTCTAAATTCTGCTGTGAAGGTTCCGCGCCGGATCCGATCTTATCGGAAATCCCTTGCAGAGCTCTTTGATACAGCATAGCCATATCCTGACGCGTCAGCGGCAATCCAAGCCCGAATCTCCCGCTGCCGACCCCTTTTACCAGCCCTTCCTGAACCGCAGTTTCGATCGCCGTGAAGGCATAATGATCCTTAGGCACATCCTTAAAGGTAATGACTTCCGGAGGACTATCCGCATTCAGGTTTAACGTATGGACGATGAATATGACAAAATCCTGCCGGCTTATAGCCTCTGTCGAGCTAGACTCCCCCTGCCCGTCTAGGGGAAGGAACCCTTTATTTAATCGGGTAAGGGCTTCCTGTGCATCGAAGTGTTTCACATCCGAAACGGATACCCCCATCTCTGCCTGCACGCGATCCGAAACGGGTACCCCTACCTCTGCCTGTACGCCGTCGGTTGAGTTTATGTATAAAGCACTTGCTGCCAAAACGATCAGAATGGAACAGGTGATCCTCTTCATACAATCCCTCCGTTTTAACGAAATCACCAAGATCATACCATATCCTGGAATGCGAAGATATTGGAGGATAGCATGAAAATAACGCCGGACATAGGTGCATTCCTTGAAGGTTTCTCTAAATGACTTGCTCGCACCGCTCCCTGTCCGGAGGGCTCGTGGTCCGGGGCATGCTTCGATGGCTGTCGACCATCACAAAAAAAGAGTCCCTGGCAATTCCACCAGGGACTCCTCTCCTTTTTCTACTAACCCCGGGATTGAAAATCGCGAGGCGGTCATTTCATGGTCAGGCAATTCCTATGCCGACAAAGAACAACTTTACGTCCGCTAACGTTTATTAGCGGGCTGCTTCCACCTTGTTCAATTCCTCGGTTCGCTTCGTATCGCGTTCCAGAATCGGCTTCAGATATTTGCCTGTGTAAGACTCTGGCACCTTGACCAGATCCTCAGGCGTTCCCGTAGCGATAATGGTACCGCCGCCGCTGCCGCCCTCCGGACCCAGGTCGATCAGATAGTCCGCTGTCTTAATGACATCGAGATTATGCTCGATGACAAGGACGGACTCCCCGGATTCCACCAGGCGGTGAAGCACGACGAGCAGACGATCGATATCGTCCACGTGCAGGCCGGTGGTCGGCTCATCCAGGATATACATCGTTTTGCCTGTGCTGCGGCGGTACAGCTCGGAAGCCAGCTTCACGCGCTGCGCCTCGCCGCCGGACAGCGTGGTGGCAGGCTGACCCAGCGTAATGTAGCCCAGGCCCACATCCATCAGCGTCTGCATCTTACGGTGAATTTTCGGAATGTTCTGGAAGAAGTCCGTTGCATTCTCCACCGTCATCTCCAGGACTTCGGCGATGTTCTTGCCTTTATATTTGACTTCCAGCGTTTCGCGGTTATAACGCTTGCCCTTGCACACTTCGCAAGGCACGTAGATATCCGGCAGGAAGTGCATCTCAATCTTGATAATGCCGTCTCCGCGGCAGGCCTCGCAGCGTCCGCCCTTCACGTTAAAGCTGAAGCGGCCCTTCTTGTATCCGCGAATCTTCGCTTCATTCGTCTGGGAATAGATATCCCGGATATCGTCGAAGACGCCTGTATAGGTTGCCGGGTTGGAACGCGGCGTACGGCCGATCGGTGACTGGTCGATATCGATGACCTTCTCGATGTGCTCCAGACCTTTCATTTCACGGTATTGCCCCGGACGTACCTTCGCCCTGTTCAAATCCCGAGCGAGCGTCTTGTACAGGATCTCGTTGACCAGCGTCGACTTGCCGGATCCGGACACGCCCGTTACCGCCGTGAAGACGCCAATCGGAATTTTCACGTTAATATTTTTCAGATTGTTTTCCTTCGCGCCCTTGATCTCCAGCCAGCGTCCATCGGTCTTGCGGCGCTTGCTGCTGACCGGAATGAACTTACGGCCGCTCAGATATTGGCCCGTCAGCGAGTTGGGGTCGTTCATAATCTCCTTCGGCGTTCCTTCCGCAATGACCTGGCCGCCATGAATGCCCGCGCCCGGGCCGATGTCGATGATATAGTCCGCGGCCATCATCGTGTCTTCGTCATGCTCGACCACAATCAGCGTGTTGCCCAAATTCCGCATATGCTCCAGCGTCGAGATCAGGCGGTCGTTATCCCGCTGATGCAGCCCGATGCTGGGCTCGTCCAGAATGTAGAGCACGCCCATGAGGCTCGACCCGATCTGCGTGGCTAACCGGATCCGCTGCGCTTCGCCGCCGGACAGCGTTCCCGCCGAACGGCTGAGGGTCAGGTAATCCAGCCCGACATTAACGAGGAAACCCAAACGGCTGTGAATCTCCTTCAGAATGAGATTGGCAATCTGTTTTTCTTTCTCGCTAAGCTCCAGATGATCGAAGAATTTCAGGGATTCTCCGATCGACAAGCTGGTAACATAGGCCATGTTGCGATCATTAATCGTAACGGCCAAGCTTTCCTTACGGAGACGATGGCCTTTGCACACATCGCAGGGCTTGCTGCTCATATAGCCTTCGATGTATTCGCGTATGCCCTCGGAGTTCGTATCGCGGTAGCGGCGTTCCAGATTCGGAATGATGCCCTCGAAGGTGACGTGCGCTTCCTTCCGCTGACCGAAGTCATTCTCATAACGGAAGTGAACCTTCTCTTTGCCCGTTCCGTACAACAGTTTATTCATCTGTTCCTGGCTAAAGGTACTGACCGGCTTGTCCAGCGGAATGCCGAAATGCGCGCAGACCGATTTCAGAAACTGCGGATAATACGTGGATGTGCCCCCGCTCCATGCGGCAAAGGCGCCTTCCTCGACGCTTTTGCTCATATCCGGCACAAGCAGCTCTGGATCCACGATCATCTCCACGCCCAAGCCGTCGCAATCCGGGCAAGCACCGAATGGCGTATTGAAGGAGAACATTCTCGGTGTCAGCTCTTCCATGCTGAAGCCGCAGATCGGACAGGCAAAGTTGGAGCTGAACCGCAGCTCCTCCTGACCCATGATATCGACCAGGAGCTGGCCCCCTGACAGGTTCAATGCCGTTTCGATCGAATCGGCGAGGCGTGCTTCGATATCATCCTTCACCACGATCCGGTCCACAACCACCTCGATCGTATGCTTTTTATTCTTCTCGAGCTCGATGTTCTCCGACAGATCGCGAAGCTCCCCATCGACGCGCACCCGAACGAAGCCCTGCTTCGCAATGTCGGCAAACAGATTCTTGTGCTCGCCCTTGCGGCCGGAAATGACCGGGGCGAGAATTTGCAGTCTCGTCTTCTCGGGATACTGCATGATGCGGTCTACCATTTGCTCGACTGTCTGGGAGGTAATCTCCACGCCATGCTCCGGACAGTGCGGGTGTCCGACCCGGGCGAACAGCAGACGCAAATAATCGTAAATTTCCGTCACGGTGCCTACCGTCGAACGCGGATTGCGGCTCGTGGTTTTCTGGTCAATCGATATCGCCGGCGACAGGCCTTCAATGGAATCGACATCCGGCTTCTCCATCTGTCCGAGGAATTGGCGCGCATAAGCGGATAAGGATTCCACGTAACGGCGCTGCCCCTCGGCATAAATCGTATCGAATGCGAGGGAGGATTTCCCCGAGCCGCTAAGCCCCGTCAGAACGACAAACTTGTCACGCGGTATCGTGACGTCGATATTTTTCAGATTGTGTGCGCGGGCGCCTTTGATCACAATTTTTTCACTGGCCAAACGATATCATCTCCTACTCCATATGGCATGCATGTGGTGCTTATATTTCACAAAGAGAACGACCGCATAGGCCGTCCCCCTTGTCATTCGTCTCTCCATATTACTCGGCCTGCAGTTCCAGCAGCGCGTCACGAAGCTCGGCCGCACGCTCGAATTGCAAATTCTTCGCCGCTTCCTTCATCTCGGCCTCGAGGCGTTGGATCAGCTTCTGACGCTCTTTCTTCGACATCTTCTGTCCTTCGCCCACCAGGTAATCCGCCTTGCCCTCGGCGACCTTTGTCGCTTCGATGACATCGCGCACCTTCTTGCGGATCGTCTGCGGCGTGATGCCGTGCTCCTCGTTGTAAGCAACCTGGATGCTGCGGCGGCGCTCGGTTTCCTTGATCGCCCGATCCATCGAATCGGTGATCTTGTCGCCGTACATGATAACCTTGCCTTCCGAGTTCCGGGCCGCCCGTCCGATCGTCTGGATGAGCGAGCGGTCGGAGCGCAGGAACCCTTCCTTGTCCGCATCCAGAATCGCTACGAGGGAAACCTCCGGCAGGTCGAGTCCCTCCCGTAGAAGGTTAATACCCACCAGCACGTGGAATGTACCAAGCCGCAGATCGCGCAGGATCTGCATCCGCTCCAGCGTCTTGATATCGGAGTGCATGTAACGGACCTTGATTCCGATTTCCTTCAGGTAATCGGTCAGATCCTCGGCCATTTTCTTCGTGAGCGTGGTCACGAGCACGCGCTCGTCCCGGTCCACGCGATCATGGATCTCGCCGATCAGGTCATCGATCTGCCCTTCGGTCGGGCGCACGTCGATGATCGGATCAAGCAGGCCTGTCGGCCGGATGATCTGTTCGACCATCGTATCGCAGTGCTCCATCTCATACGGTCCCGGCGTGGCCGATACATAGATGATCTGGTTCACCTTCTCCTCGAATTCCTCGAACTTCAGCGGCCGGTTATCGAGCGCGGACGGCAAGCGGAAGCCATGATCGACCAGCACCGTTTTACGTGCCCGGTCACCGTTGTACATCGCGCGGATTTGCGGCAGCGTAACGTGCGACTCATCAATGACGAACAGCATATCGTCCGGGAAGTAGTCGAGAAGCGTATATGGCGTAGCCCCAGGCTCCCTGAAGGTCAGGGGCCCCGAATAGTTCTCGATCCCGGAGCAGAATCCGACTTCCTTCATCATCTCGATGTCGTAACGGGTGCGCTGCTCCAGCCGCTGAGCCTCCAGCAGCTTGCCTTCCGAGCGCAGCAGTTCAAGGCGCTCTTCCAGTTCGCGCTCGATATTCACGAGCGCTACCCGCATCGTCTCTTCGCGGGTGACGAAGTGAGACGCCGGGAAGATGGCGATATGCTCGCGTTCCCCAACCAGCTCGCCCGTCAAAACATCGATCTCTGTGATCCGTTCGATTTCGTCGCCGAACAGCTCGACGCGAACGGCATGCTCTCCCTTCGAGGCCGGGAAGATCTCGACGACATCCCCGCGCACGCGGAACGTGCCGCGCACGAAGTTGATATCGTTCCGCTGGTATTGGATATCGACCAGCCGCGACAGAATCTCGTTGCGCGGCTTCTCCATGCCTACCCGGAGCGAAAGCAGCATTTCCCCGTACTCGTGCGGCGAACCCAAACCGTATATGCAGGATACGCTTGCCACGATGATGACGTCGCGCCGTTCGAACAGCGAGCTCGTGGCGGAGTGGCGGAGCTTATCAATCTCTTCATTAATGCTGGAATCCTTCTCGATATACGTATCGGAGGAAGGAATGTAGGCTTCCGGCTGATAGTAATCGTAATAACTCACGAAATAATCCACCGAGTTGTTCGGGAAGAATTCCTTAAACTCGCTGGCCAGCTGCGCAGCCAGCGTCTTGTTGTGCGCGATGACGAGTGTGGGACGGTTTACCTTGGCGATTGTCTGCGCGATCGTAAACGTCTTACCCGTTCCTGTTGCACCTAGCAGCGTCTGATGTTTTTTCCCTTGGCGGAGTCCTTCGACCAACGCATCAATAGCCGTGGGCTGATCGCCCTGCGGCTGGAATTCAGACTGGATCTCAAAGGATTTGGTACTGACAACTAAATCGCTCATTGCCCTTCATCACCCTCATACTCTAAAATGAAATTCATGCTAAAAGATATGTCGAAACTTCCCGATGATATACTATGGGAAATTAGTGGTGTCTGCGTAAGGAATAAGAATATTTGTTCCCGTCTCATTATACCCTTTACGTTTTTTTGATGCAAACAGTTTAATGAAAATTTCAATAAGTTCCAGGGCAAATGTTTAAGTCCCCGGCTTCCACGACTTCGGGAGCCTTCAGCGTTCATGTCGAACTTGCGGAATACGAACCGATGATCTTAATTAACTTCCTTAAGGAGATGATACAGCGTTATGGATATTACGATTATTCTTGGCATTCTCGCCGGCCTGGCCGCGTTGATCGGAGGGTTTTTATGGGAAGGCGGGCATCTGAGCGGCCTGCTGCAAGGCGCGGCTGCGCTCATCGTATTCGGCGGGACCATCGCCGCCGTCATCGTCAGTTTCCCCGCCACCCGGCTCCGCACGATCCCCGCTGCGCTCAAGCTGGCCTTCGGCCGCAGCAACCGTTCGTCGGACGAACTGATTGATGCCATCGTCGATATGTCGGTAACGGCCAGAAGAGACGGGGTGCTGGCGCTCGAGCGCATCTCGGCCGAACACGAGGATCCGTTCCTGCGGGAAGGCATGCAGATGGTCGTGGACGGCAACGACCCGGAAATGGTGCGTCAAATCCTGGAGCTCGATATCAATGCCGCCGAGCAGAAGCACGAAGGCTATGCCAAAATTTTCGAGTCCGCCGGGGGTTATGCCCCTACCATGGGGATCATCGGTACCGTCATGGGATTGATCCACGTGCTGGGCAGCCTGCAGGACCCGACCGGTCTCGGCCCGTCCATCGCTGTCGCGTTTACCGCCACTTTATACGGCGTCGCAAGTGCCAATATTATCTTTTTGCCCATTGCGTCCAAGATTAAAGCACGTTCCGAAGAAGAAATTGTAAAAATGGAGCTGCTGCTCGAAGGAATCATGGCCGTTCAGAACGGAGAGCACCCGCTGTTGGTTCGCAAAAAGCTAGCCTCCTTCGCTTCCGCAGGCACCACGGACATTCCGTCCTCAAGGGGGATCGCGCATGAGACAGCCGAATAGACGGCGGCGTCAGCGCAAACAGGCCGAAGGCGAACAGCGCGACCGCTGGATGATCACTTATGCCGACCTGATTACGCTGCTTCTGATCTTTTTTGTTGTGATGTATGCCATGAGCCGGCTCGACACGGAAAAATACAAGCTCGTCACCCAATCCCTGCAGGCTACCTTCCAGAGCGGGGACAGCATCCTGGAGATGGGCTCGGGGATTACCGGCACTGCCGATACGGAGAACCATAAGAATCCTCCGCCGAAGCCTGCTGCCGATGAGGAAGGCGAGGACAAGGATACAGGGCAAGAACCCCTAACCGAGCGCGAGCTCGCTTTCCGTGCCCAGGAGGAAGAGCTGGCGAACTTTATGGGGCTCATTCAGCAATACGTGAAGGATAACCAGCTCGAAGAGGACATCTTCATCTCGGACGAGCCGCAGGGGATTGCCATTACGTTAAGCGACCGCTTCCTGTTCGATGTCGGCAAGGCCGAGCTTAAACCTGGAGCCGCTCCGGTTCTGGGCAAATTAGCCAGCCTGTTCGGCGATTTAAACACCACGGTGAGCATCGAGGGGCATACGGACAACGTGCCGATCGGCCGCTACTCCAGCTACAAGGACAACTGGGAGCTCTCCGGCGCCCGGGCGATGTCAGTACTGCGATTCTTCCTGGAGCACAGCAAGCTGGACCCGGGAGGCTTCCAGTATGCAGGCTATGCCGATACGAGGCCGGCCGCGGACAACGCGACCGCCGAAGGCAAGCAGAAGAACCGCCGGGTTGAAATCACGGTGTTGCGGCAGCTTAAGGAGTAGGCGATTGCCGCAATGACCGGCCCATGGACTTCCATGCTTTGCGTTAAGAATGCAATCCGTAACACATCCGCATAAACCAATAAGCGCCCGGCAGACTGAATCGGCATGGATTCAGATCTGGCGGGCGCTTTTGCATATATAAACACTGGTTCGATCACTGACGGCATTCCTGAGCGTCGCAAGGTTTACGGCAAATTCGATATACAACTTCCGATCGAAGCTTCAAGAGCTTTTTTACGGAGGAATCCTGGAGCGAATATTTTAAGCGCCGTGCCCAACCCCGCTCTCGCTCGGCCGCAGGACAGCGGAACCGACGGCCAGCAGAATGACCGCCATCAGGCCCAGCACGGCCAGCGGCAGTGCGATATCGGATAACGTGCCGCCCGTAGCCGCGGTCTCCACCGCCTCAATGGCCCATTTTTGCGGGATGAAATTAGCGATCTTCTGCATGAACTCCGGCATGATGGCAAGCGGCCAGAAGCACCCGCCCAGCATGCAGGTCGGCGTGACGATCATGGAATTGATCATGGCCGCATTTTGCCCATTCCGGATCAGCCCGGCGACCGTGCTTGCCACGCCTAACGATACGAGCATGAAGGCCATCAGAATAAGGAAATGCAGCATGAACGGAACTCCGTAATCGTAGCGAAGGACATACCGGCTTAGCACGAGCACGATGATCACCTGCAGCGAGCCGACCACCAGGCTGCCCAGAAAATTACCTAAAGCGATCTGATAGGCGCGCACCGGCGCCGTATACATGCGGGACAGCGTTCGCTGCCTGCGGTCATCAATCATCATCGACACCACGCTGGAGATAAGGGTCATCATGAACATCAGGGTAAATCCCGTTACGTTCGAGAGTCCCGGCTTCGCATACAGATTCAAATCCGTGACTTCGGTGTCCACCCGATTCAGCGCGGATTGCTTGAGCACCTCTTGCAGCGCCGGCATACGATCCGCGTCCGGCTCCGAGGTCTCCCGGATCAAGGCAGCCGTACCGCTTAGGCGCGTAACCACGGAGTCCGCCGTCATTCGAATCATCACCGAGGCTTCCGAGGTGGAGACTTCGTATATTTTAACCGCCGGCCGTTGGCCTTCTATTAATCCGTCGCTGAACCCCTGCGGAATATAAACGCCAACCGTGCTTTTATTCTCCACCAGGTCTTCCCTCAGCATATTCTCGGACCCGGACTCCTTGAGCACGTATTGGCCGCTTCGCTCCAGTTCATTCATCAAGTACCGCCCTGCAGGTCCATCATCCTCGTTCACGTAAGAGACCAGAATGCTCGCGGCCGTGGTCTGCCCCAGAAGGAACACCGTCAAGGTAACGACCACGCAAGGAACCAACAGATAGACGATCCAGCCTCTTTTTCGTCCCAGCGTGCGTCTCACCATATGCCAGGCAATGGTTAAGCTATGCATGGTATCCCACCTTCCTGTACGTAATCATGGCTGCAGCCGACAGGGCCGCGGTAATGGCCGCCAGCGTGCCCACGCAAGTGACAATCAAATGCACGTCGCTGTCCAGCATCATCCGCAGCATGCTCTGCATTGCCCAATGGTTAACGGTGAAGGCGCCGAGCTTCTGGAAGAACTCCACGGGCAGCGGCATGAACCCTCCGCTGACAAACGTCATGGCGATAATGATCGCCTGCATCAGCCCTCTGGCTGCTGCCGCCGTTGAGGAGACCAGGGTAATGAACGTGGCTATGGTCATGGACGATAACGTGATCAATACGCAGACCATGATGAGCAGCAAGGGGTGCGGCCCCCATTTGACGCCGTACAGCCACATGGATCCAAGGACGATAGCGGCGGCCTGTGCCAGCGTGATCAGGCTGCACCCGATAATTTTCCCGGCAAACACGGTTCCGGGGTTAACGGGCGCGCTTTGCAAGCGATACAGGGTCCGGCTTTCCCGCTCGCCCAGCAGGCTGCTGCTGGCCATCAGGCCGGAATACAACAGGAACATGATCAGCATGGAGGCTGCGTAATATTGGGCTGCGGAGTACGTCGCTCCTTTCTCGCTCAGCTGACCGATCGTAACGTTGGGTCCGTCCGACGCATCGACAGGCGCTGCCGCTTGGGCCGCAAGAACTTGGTCTCCGCCCATAACGGCTACCTCCGCCTGTTTGTGATTGGCATTGGCGATAAAGGTCTTGAAGACAGTGTCTGCCACGAGGTTTAGTTCACGGTCTCTTCCAGGCAGCAGCTCAAGCTTCACGTCCGCTCCCTGGCTCATTCGTTCATCAAAGGAAGCAGGAACCACCACCGCGTAATCGACCTCGCCCCGGCGCAGCTTTTCTTCGGCTTCGTCTCGGCTGGATACCACCTCGGATTCCAGTAGGTCCTGAATCTCCGGCAAGCCGGTCAGTGCCTGCATGCTCCCCGGCAGCTGTCCTCCAGCCTCGGCATCTAACACCAATCCCACTCGGACCGATGGCTGTTTAAATTCCTGATCATTACCAAACCAGCCCGACAGCGCGTTTCCCAATATGAAAATAAGGATCAGCGGCAGCAAAAATTGGTTGATCAGCACCGATCGGCTGGTGGCCATCCGCTTCAGCTCGAACCAGGCGATAATCATCGTATTCATCTTCGGTATTCCTCCTTCATGGATTCCTCTGCTCGTGTCCGTTATGATCAATCGCGAAGCGTTCGCCCGGTCAGGCTGAGAAACAGCGTTTCAAGCCCCGGCTCCTCGCACTGCAGAGAGCGAAGCGTTGTATGGTGTTTACTGCAAATGAATAAAATATCCTGCAGCTCATCCTGAGCTGACGGTACATAGACCTCGACCTCGTTATCATTCTGCGCGACGCGCCTAACGCGCGGGTGAATGGTCAGTTCCTCCACCAGATCCGGTGTGATCCCATCAGCAGTAAGAATGATTTTTTCCTCATGCGCCACGCGTGCCCGAAGCTCCTGCTGCGTCCCGCAGGCGATAACATGACCTTGATCCATGATGGCCACCCGGTCGCTGATCGCGGCAACTTCCTCCATGTAATGACTTGTATAAATAACGGTAGAACCCATGCGGTTCAACGTCTTCACCGATTCCAGGATATGATTCCGGGACTGCGGATCAATCCCCACCGTCGGCTCATCCATAATAATCAGCTTCGGACGATGCGTAATCGAGCATGCAATATTCAGTCTTCGTTTCATCCCCCCGGAGAAGGTGGACGGCCTTTCTTTCGCCCGATCTTGCAGGCCGACAAACGCCAGCGCCTCCTCCACCCGCTCCTTCAGCAGCTGGCCGCGCAGCCCGTACAATTTCGCGAAAAAAGCGACATTGTCCCAGGCCGGCATCTCTTCGTACAGCGCCAGATCCTGGGGCACCAGCCCAATTCTCCGTTTCACTTCCAGCGGCTGCTCCTCGATGGAGATACCGTCTATTTTGATGATGCCCTGATCCTTCGCCAGAAGGCCGCAGATCATATTGATGGACGTGCTCTTGCCCGCTCCGTTCGGTCCCAATAATCCAAAAATCTCGCCTTCGTTCACTTCCAGATTCATATGATCCACCGACAGCTTGCTACCATATCGTTTTACGACATCCTTCATCTCCAGAAAGACCGTCATCATCATCATCTCCATTTCCCTCGTATCCATCTGTTGATTACATTCTATCTGGAATCGCCGGATTTTTAAGGTAGAGGAAGTCACCTTATAGGGTGACGAAAGTCATCTCCTTGCCGAAAACATCCATGTGCTATAATGAAGCCAATCGTTTGAACGGTTTGACTTTACAATGGAAAAGGGTTGGATCGCACGTGACATCTCCACTTGCCTATCTCAGGTACGGCCTCATTCTCCTGCCCGCCGCAGCGGACATCTTTTTGCAGCAGCTCGACGATTACGGGGAGTATATGGTGTACATCCTGCTATTTCTGGCGATTGCGGTACTGAGCCGCTTCCTCCCTTCGCCTGCTTACCGGAAAGCAGCCATACTGCTGGAAATCCCGTTGTCCCTATGGCTATGCCACCAATACGGCTTCATGATGGTATTCCTGACCATCTCCTCCCTATGCGTCTATCTGCCCTTGTTCGAGCGGCCTGGCAGGCTGTGGCTGGCATTCGGTCACCTTGCACTGCTCAACATCGCGATTACCGATTACGATGCGCTGCTGCATACGACAGCCAATCTGCTGTTTCTGTTCTTGGCTGTGACGTTCCACCGCATCCATGAAATGAACCAGAAGGAATTGGATCACATTCATTTATACGACGAGCTGAAAAGACTGCATTTCCAGCAGGACGAGGCAGGCAGGCAGCTGCTTCAGTTCGCCCATCAGGTGGAAAGCGCGGCCCAGGCCGAGGAGCGTAACCGCATCTCCCGCCAGCTGCATGACGATATCGGCCATCGGCTGATTCGCGTCAAAATGATGATGGAAGCCGCTCTTCATATCGTGCCGCAGGATGCCGCCCGGGGCATGGATATGCTTCACCAAATCCGCGACCAGCTGGGGGAGAGCATGGAGCAGATGCGGACCGCCGTGAAACAGATGAATCCGTCAAGGCGGATCACGGACGATTATTCCCTGGATCGGCTGCTGGAGGAGACTGGCAGGGAGACCGGAATCGAGACCGAGCTTGTGCTGCAGGGGGTTCCTTATCCGCTTTATCCAAGCCAACAGGTGGTATTATACAAAAATGCCCGTGAAGCCATCACCAACGCCATACGCCACGGCCAGGCCAAGCGGGTCCAAATTACTCTCCAGTACGGAGACGAGGAAGTTCGAATGGAGGTCTCCAACGATGGAACGGTCCAAGAGGAGGCGAACCCGATCGCTGCGGCAGACCGCCATGGCATCGGGATAAGCGGCATGCTCGAGCGAACCAAAGTGGTAGGAGGAACGCTGGAGGTAAGAAAATCCGTGCCTTTTACCGTCATCACCCGGCTGCCTGTCTACCGGAAGCGCGAGATTATGTAACTGACATGACGGCAGCACCCTAATTTATAGAAAGGATCGTGGCTATCCATGATATCCGTATTGATTGCAGATGATGACCCGTTCATTCGGGAAAGCTTGAAACTGTTGGTGGGGATGGATCCGGATATCGAAGTATCGGCTGTCGCGGAACACGGGGAGGAGGCTCTATCGTTATTGATGGACGGACTTCATGCCGACGTCCTGCTCATGGACATCCGGATGCCGGTATGCGACGGCGTGGAAGGAACCCGGCGTATTCGCGAGCGATACCCTGATGTACGGGTGCTGATGCTGACTACCTTCGATGACGATGATTATATCGTGGAGGCGCTGCGGAACGGGGCCAGCGGTTATCTGCTGAAGAACATTCCGCCCGATCGCATCATCCAGGGGATCAAAACGGTGCATGACGGTAACATGCTGATACATCCCGATATCGCCCGCAAGCTGACCGGCATGCTTCGTCCAACCCCGCAGCCAGTCCCGAGATCCGCTGAGTTGGAACAGTTCGGGCTCACCCCTGCCGAGAAAAAGGTCGTCGCCCTTATCGCGGAGGGCCTGTCCAATAAGGAAATTGCCGCGCAGCTTTACCTAAGCGAAGGCACCGTCAAAAACTACGTCACCGATATTCTGGGCAAGCTGAATCTTCGGGACCGGACGCAAATCGCTA
Organism: Paenibacillus sp. HGF5; assembly: GCF_000204455.1. Lineage (NCBI taxonomy): Bacteria > Bacillati > Bacillota > Bacilli > Caryophanales > Paenibacillaceae > Paenibacillus > Paenibacillus sp. HGF5. The sequence continues at coordinate 19,025 of NZ_AEXS01000146.1, forward strand.
TCTTTTATTTAAAAAAGGTACAGGGCTAGTCCCCGCTTATCCTTTACATAACGGAATGAAGCTAAAAAACGGGCCCTTGTCCATATTGGACAAAGGCCCGTTTGCCGTATCACGATGAAGGGAATCCGGCTTCTTCGGAACCGCCGGACGTCTTGCTGCCGGAAGCCCCCCGCTTGCTGCGAATATGAAGTTTATTCGCCAGCAGCGTGATCAAGCTTACCGGCTTCAACCCCACCGCGATGCCATCCATAGGGTCGGGCGCCACGATAGCACCCAGCTGATGATGATCCCCTGCGTAAATCGCGCGCTGCAGAAATTTGCTCTCCCCTTGATGGTTCTGAACCTCCAGCTTGCAGAAGGCCGGATTCTGGCGCAAGGCGCTGTGCAGCTGCTCCTTGCTGTGAATCAGCTTACCGTTCACCTTGAGGATCGTCTCCCCTGCCAAAATGCCGAGCTCGCTTGCCGGACTGTCCGGCAGCACGGCGAGAACGCGTAATCCGCGTACCGGATGCACAAACATCGGGCTGCGCTGCTGTTCCTCGTATCTGCTGTACCATACCAAGCCCTCATGCAGCAGCAGCGCCGCTAATGCGGCCGCAATGGTAAGCGGCGACCACCACTCGGCCAGCAGGCTCAATGCCAGCACAATCGCCCCATAGAATATGAGACGCTTCGACGTAATCCCTGCCTTCTCCTGCGGGAGCATGCTCTGCGTCATCTCACCGAAGCCGATCACGACCGGGAGTGCCATCATAGTAAAGCCCGTACTCCAGGCATCGCCGCCGAAAAACGGCGTCCACGGAAGCACGCTGCCCCCGCCAACCGCCGGAACGAGCAGGAACAACGGCAGCGGCCAGAAGCTCTGCATATGATAGCCGCCGACAAGCTTGCCGCGCTTGCCCTCCAGGAACAGCGGTGTGGCAAATCCCGACCCTTGTACCCTTACCAGCAAAGCTTCAGCAAAATGCAGAACGGCGGACAACGCCAGCAAGGCCGGAATGTCCAAACCAAGGATGGTTGCCGTTACCTGATGAATCCAGCCTTCCGGCTGCCAATTCGGAAACCAGCCCAACACAAACTGAATGATCCCGAGCAGACCGATGGAATAGGCAAAGCATAAGTACCGGATATGAAACAGCATCAGGATCAGCGAAGTCACCCATATGCATATAATGGCTTCCAAGCTTAATGATATCCCCAAGAAGGCCACCACGATGGACACGCCGATGCCTGCCGCCAGTCCCCCTAGAAACGTACGCCAGGTCTGCAATCCCCAGGAATGCAGCTTCACATGGAACAGCTTGCGCTCCACCAACACCTGCCTTCGGTAAAACAGCATGACAAACAAAATCGAAATATAATAAAAGGGCTGCGTCAGCAGTTGTATGCCTGCATCTATCCCATACATCAGCAGTTGTTTCAATGTCTCCAACGGCTTGCCACGCTCCTTTCGGTTCCAAGATGCTTCGAAGTTTACGCTTTCTGATATCTCCAAAGAAAAAGAAGGCTAACGTTCAGCCTTCTTACTTGTTCGACGCCTTAGCGGCGATTTCCTTCCGAACCTCGGCAATTCCGCGATTCATTTGGTTATCCTCTTTCGGATCCTGAATCTTCTCGATCAATGCCGCTTCCAATGCCTCGGCTGTAGCGCTGTTAATGATGCCGTCCGCTTTCAGCTTGTGCTTGCTCTGGAAGCTCTTGACCGCCTTCTCCGTATTCCGGTCGAAGTAACCGTCCGTGCGTCCTGCCGCGTAACCAACCGCTTCAAGCATAATCTGCGCGTTCTTCACATCGGTGCTGTTCGTGTCGTACGCATAGGTTTTCTTCTTATCGATCGGCGCAACGGTAAAGTATTCAGGCTGCGACACCTTAATATCCGGCTCGATTCCCTTCTCATGGATCCAGGTGCCGTTTGGCGTCAGCCATTTCGCAATGGTCACCTTGAGCAGGCTTCCGTCGCCAAACTGCTTGTCAAAGCTCGTTTGCACGGTCCCTTTTCCGAAGGAGTGCTCGCCCATCAGGGTAGCTCCGGCGGACTGCTGCAATGCGCCTGCCAAAATCTCGGAAGCGCTGGCGCTGCCCTTGTTCATCAGCACCGTAATCGGGTACGATTTGGCCACGCCACCCGAAGGATGCTTCTCCCGCTTCTTATCCTTGTCTTCGACCTGAACGATCAGCTCGCCTTTAGGCACGAACTGCTCTGCGATGTCGATGACAACGGACAGCACGCCGCCGGGATTGTTCCGGACGTCGATCAGCAGTCCCTTCATGCCTTGGCTTTCCAGCTTCTTGAGCTCTTCCTTAAAGCGTTCGCCCGTATTCAGCGAGAATTGGGAAATCTCGATCACGCCGATTCCGCCCTTCTCCATCCGTGCCGACACGGTTTCCAGATCGACGTCATCCCGAACGATAACATACTCGATCGGCTGCTCGGATCCTGCCCGCTTGATCTGAAGGACGGCCTTGGAGCCCTTCGGACCGCGAATCTTGTTAACGGCCGCATTCAGCTCAAGGCCCTGCAAGGATTCGCCATTGACGGAAAGGATGGTATCCTTGGCCCGAATGCCGGCTTTATCCGCAGGCGATCCCTTGATCGGGGATACAACGACGACGCTGCCGTCAACGGAGGACACTTCCGCGCCAATCCCCGTGAAAGAGCCCTCAATGCTTTCTTCAAACTGGGCCGCCGTTTCTTTGCCCATATAGTTGGAATACGGATCTTCCAGCGCTTCCATCATCCCGTTGATAGCGCCGTCGATCAGCTTCGACCGATCGATATCCTTGTAATAATTGCTTTCGATGAGGTCAATCGCTGTCCCCAGTTTCTTCGCTTCGGACTGCTCCAGTCCATTCCTGTTCGCGATGCTGGCCAGCAATCCCTCGCCGCCGTCTCCGGTCTGACTAGGAGCAGGCAGCTGGGTCAAAGCCATCGTTAACAGTCCGCCGCACAGCATGGCAGCGATGACCAGAAAGACAGCCGTTCGTTTTTTCAGCAAGTACTTCACCGCCTTTGTACGTTTCAACTGCTACACACAGGGGAATCCCGTCCACCTAGTATATGATTGGCTTGCCGGGAATATTTATACAGCGGTATTGAAGGTTATATGGCTTGCGTCATCATTTCTGTTACAGATAAGGCGATGGATTCACTGGCGATCCGTTGACCCGAACCTCAAAATGAAGATGCGGTCCCGTGCTCTGACCCGTGGAGCCTACTTCGGCAATCTTCTGCCCTCTGGACACCTTGTCGCCTTCGCTGACTTTAATGCCGCCGTTGCGGATATGCCCATACAAGGTCCATACGCCGCCCCCATGATCAACAATAACACAGTTTCCGTAACCGCTCCACCACTCGGCCAAGATGACCGTGCCGCTCTCGGCTGCGCGGATCTCGGTCCCTTGCGGAACGGCGAAATCCTGACCCGTGTGCATCTTGCCAACCTCGCCCGTTACCGGATGGACGCGCGGTCCGTAACCGGAGGAGAGTCTGGCCCCGGAGACCGGTATCGCAAACGGTCCGCCGTTGCCGGTATACCCGCCGCCGCCTTTGCTGCCGCCGAGGGTTGTCGCCTTCGCTCTCTTCGCCGCAGCCGCTTTGGCCGCCGCCGCTTTACGGGCCGCTTCTTCGGCAGCAAGCTTATTCTTTTCCTTCTGCAGGTCCGAACGCTTGCTTGCCAGGGCAACCAGCATTTTATCCTGCTCTTCGGTCAGGATGTCCGCATCCTCGATATCTTGATCGTACTGGGCCAGCAGAACGCGCTTCTCCTGTTCCTTCTCGTTGAGGATGCTCTTGCGGTCCTCCATCTGGCCGTACAGGTCCTTGGCGGTCGCATATTGCCCCTCAAGCTCTTTCTTCTTGTCGATAACCAGCAGCTTGTCCTGCTTATGCTGCACCAGCAAATCCTGGTCCTGGTCGACGATGGTCTTCAAGGAATCGGCACGCTCAATAAAATCGCTGAAGCTGGTTGCGGAGAGCAGCACATCCAGATACGATACTTGCCCATCCATATAGATGAGGCGAATCCGGGATTCCAACAGCTTCTCTCGGGATGCGATGCGCTCCTCCGCCGCTTCAAGCTCCTTGGTCGTTGTTCTCAGCAAATCCTCCGTCTCCTCGATCTTGACGGAAATCTTGGTCAATTCATTGCTGACGATACTGATTTGCTCCATCACAAGTTTCAGGTTCTTCGTCGTTTTATTCTTATAATGCTGGGCTTCTTGTTTATTTTCCGCTGCCTTGCTCTTCTGCGCACGCGCTTTCTTGACCTGCTCCTGAAGCACCCTTAGCTCTTTGTCTACATCGGCTGCGGTCTTCTTCTCGGCTTGTCCGACGGTCGGTTGGATCATAACAGTGGCCAGTAATAAGGCTGCTACTCCTGCGGCGATTTTCTTCAAGTTTCGCTCCCCATCCTTTACCTTGTTTTATACTTTCAAAAATTTACGTATCGACATGGTGCTGCCCCAAATGCCAATGACAATGCCAAGGGCCACGATGATGGTCCCGAGCAGCAGCCACAGATCTCCCAATGGAATCAGGCTCTGCGCCAGCGTCAAATCCGTTTGCGACGCGGCGTACAGGCGATTGTAGCCTATAAACAGCAGCGTAACCGTAATGATCGAGCCCAGGAGGCCGATCATGGCTCCTTCCACGAAGAACGGCCAGCGAATGAAGTTGTTGGTCGCGCCGACAAGCTTCATGATGCCGATCTCGCGGCGACGGGCCAAAATCGTTACCCGAATGGTGTTCGAAATCAGAAACATGGACATCAAGCCGAGTCCCGCAACGAAAATAAAGCCGATATTCCGCACCGTTTTCGTAATCTTGAACAAGGTTTCTACCGTGCCCTCCCCGTACTTGACGCGCAGGATCGGCTCTTCCACATACTTCTCGTTCAGCGCGGTAATCTTGTCGGCAACAAAGCCGACCGTGGTCGGTTCGATGACGGAAACCTCAAATGCGTCCGGTAGCGGATTCTGGTCCGCTTCGCTGAAGCCTTCCACCCATTCGGAGCCGAGGCTTTCTTCAAGCTCCTTCATGCCCTCTTCCTTGGACACGAATTTGATGGCGCTGACTTCCGGCATAGCCTCGATCTCGCCTTTGACGGTTTCGCGCAGTTTCTCGTCCACATTGAGATTCAAGTACGTATTGATTTGCACATTGCTATCTGCTTTATCGGCTAATGCGTTCACATTCATGACTAACAGCATGAAAACGCCCAGTATAAATAATGACACCACGATGGACGTAATCGATGCGACCGACATCCATCCATTCCGGAAAACGCTCTTCGCCCCTTCCCGCAAGTGCCGCAAGAAGGTTCTAAAATTCATACCCGTACTCTCCTCTCTGCTGGTCGCGGACGATCTGTCCGTGCTCAATCGCAAGTACGCGCTTACGCATCGTGTTCACGATATCCCTGTTGTGGGTAGCCATCACGATGGTGGTTCCCCTGAAATTGATTTCGTCCAGCAGCTGCATGATGCCCCATGAGGTTTCGGGGTCCAGGTTGCCCGTAGGCTCGTCCGCAATAATGACGGACGGGTTGTTCACGATCGCCCTGGCGATGGCGATCCGCTGCTGCTCTCCGCCGGAGAGCTGGGATGGCTCGCGGTTCGCCTTGGCTTTCAGGCCAACCAGATCCAGCACCTCCATAACCCGTCTCTTGATGAGACGCTGCGGCGCTTCGATAACCTCCATGGCAAAAGCTACATTTTCGTAAGCAGTCAGTTTGGGAAGCAGGCGATAGTCCTGAAAAATAACCCCGATATTTCGGCGAACATAGGGGATTTTGCGCTGCTTCAGCTTCCCGATATTAAATCCGTTAACGGAAATTTGGCCTTTGGTCGGCACTTCTTCTCTATAGATAAGTTTCATGAATGTCGATTTGCCGGCACCCGACGGTCCGACAACATACACGAATTCATTGCGGTTAATGGTAACAGAAACTCCTTGAAGCGCATGGGCGCCGCTCGGATAAGTCTTCCATACGTCCTGCATTTCGATCACTTCATCACTTCCCAATCCATAATTAGCCATTATACTTTCGACAGTTTCCATCGAATTCCTTTAAAATCCAAGAAAAATCCTCACGACATCGTCTATTGTAACAAATTTGTTACCTTTTGAGTACCCGAAAGTTTAAGCCCACCGTGACATATACATGAACAAGTGCATGAACTGCGGCCAATACGAAGTTAAGAAGGTGGTTTCGAATGAAAAAAATTCATCTCGGTCTCATCATTGTCATCAGTTTCGCTCTTCTCCTCTCCGTCGGTTTCGGTTTATTGACGATGTACGCGAACCAAAAGGAGCTGCCGAAGGGAATGGTTCTCTCCGGCTGGCAGGTAGGGGGGCAGCCCGCCGACGAGGTTTTGTCCGAGCTGGAACAGCGGCTTCAAGCCATCACAAGCATCAAGGTGACGCTGGAGTCGGAGGCCCTGAAAGGGCACACGGAAAGCTTCAGTCTCCAAGAAGCCGGCGTTCGGTTCAGCGCAGCCGAATTCAAGGAAGCCATCGCCAAGCTGTCCGAAGGATCGCTATGGGAACAGGTTCTTTACCGGCGGCAGTTTCAGCTGGAATGGCATATATCCACGGAGTGGGATCGCGACGTATTGAAAGAGCGGTTAAACGAAGACTGGCAAAAAGAACGCTTTGGAGAGCCTGTCAATGCGGTACGAAGCATTTCCGATGACGATGTGGTCCGGTATACCCCGGAGAAAACCGCTTACCGCATCGATTGGGCTGCGTTCTATGAAGGGTTCAGCGCCGCGCTTCCGAACGAGTCCCACTTCATGGAACCGAATCCTGAAGAAGCTATTGCGGTGCAGCTGCCTCTTATCCGCCAAAAGCCTCCCGTTACCGTAAAGTCGCTGCAGGACGAGGGCATTGAGCGAAAAATCATTGAATTCTCCACCGGTCTCGGATCCAGCGGGCCCGGACGCGTACATAACGTGACCGCTGCCGCCAAAGCCGTGGACGGCATGATTCTGAAGCCCGGCGATGAGTTCAATTATGCTCATATCATAGATGTTGCGAAGAAGGAGTACGGTTTCAAAGAGGCTCCCGTCATCGTGAACGGCAAGCTGGTGCCTGGTATCGGGGGCGGGATCTGCCAGGTATCCAGCACGGTGTATCATGCCGCCCTGCTGATGGGGCTCGAGATCACCGAAAGGCGGAATCATTCCCTTCCGGTCAGCTATTTGCCCAAGGGGCAGGACGCCACCTTTGCCGAAGGGGCGATCAACTTTCGCTTCCGAAACAATACGGGCAAGCATCTGCTTATCCTGTCCGAGGTATCGCACGGCAATTTAACGCTGAAGATGTTCGGCACCTTCCCGGAGAATACGGAATACGAGCTGGTATCCACCACGATCGAAACCTTGCCGTCCCCGGAAAAGGTCATCCACAACAACTCGCTGCCGCCGGGATTGAAGCAGGTGGTTCAGAACGGAAAACCAGGTTATGTGGTAGAAACCTATCGAACCAAGAAAGTGAACGGGAAGGTCGTGGAGAACGTGAAAATATCCAAGGATACCTACCGTCCCCAGAACAGCATCGTTGCCATCAATCCGACCAACGAGGTCCCGCTGCCGGATGCGAATGAAATGCCCAAAGAGGAAGTCGTCGAGGACGGTATCAGCGCTCCGTAAATCGAAGCTGACACGAAACAGCCCGTATTCGCGAATCGAATCGCGAATACGGGCTGTTTTCCTTGCCGTTATTTTAATGCCGTGCATCGATTTTATAATAGCTTCCGATTTCTGCCTGGGCATCTGCGCTGAACGTCTCTGTATATTCCACCCGGCCGATCGAGCAGCCCTTTCCGATATGGACTTTCCTGCCCCTGACCATGGCCGCTCTCGTATTCTCCAGCGTGATATCCTCGCCTTCAATCAGCTCGGCGTTCAGATATCCGATCCGGGAGGAACGGAACCATTTGGCCAGCAACGTTGGTGCTACGAAGACCGTGCGGCTTCGGAGTTCGTTGACGCGCGAGGCTTGCGTAACGAGCCTCAGCGTCAATTCCCGAGCTATCACGGACCCGCTCACGCGTAGTATGCCGCGGACCGTCATCTCTTCGGCTTCCAGGTTGCCGCCAACATCCAAGGTACCATTCACGACGCCTTTGACCGCAAACAGATCGGCTCCCGTGCTCAAGCCGCCATTGATTCCGATGCGGCTGATCCTAACGCTTCCGCCGGCATCCAAGCTTCCATTCACCCGGACTTGCTCCATCTGGACATGATGAGACACCTTCACATGGCCGTTCACTCTAGCCTGCCTTCCGAGCAGGCTTCCGTTTATGACCGCGCTCCCGTTGCAGCGTAGCAGATGGCAATCCGTGTCGCCATGAATGACGCCTTCACCGTTTATCCGAAGCTTGCCGATAATACCGCCGCCAACGACACCGTCACCCGTTATGGAAACACCGGGTCTTTCTACGACTGTTCCGTTATGCACCATATCGCTGCCTCCTTGCCATCTATTCGGCCTATGCCCGGATGCTTGACCCGATGTCGCCCTTAAAACCACCGGGATGCTCTAACCTGGGCTTCCGGGTGCTGCGTCAATTCATCCCGGTATTCCACTTGCCGAATCTCGCAACCTGGGCCGAGAATCACCCGGTTGCCGCGAACGATATCGGCTTCGACATACTCTAGATCCAGGACATCGCCCTCAATAATGCGTGCCTCCAGCCGCGTTCCCCGTAATGGCAGGGACAGCATCTCCCAGAGACGCTTTCCTTTTTTGCGGATCGTGATCCGGTCTCCGACGATTTCCTGCGCAAGGCAGCGGCCCAACAGCCGAATATCAGCTGTTCCTACATGCAGGCGGCCATCGATCTTGAAGCCCCCATGAAACGTGGCAGTTTCACTCCGCACGTCACCATGGCTTCTCAGGTTTCCGGTTACATCAAGCCTCTTCGATTCGGAATCACCGTGAATGCTGCAATGCCCCCCGATAAAAATGGACCGGCTGCGCACGCCTCTCTTCACGCTCAGGCTGCCGGCTACATGCAGCTCCTCCGCGTCCACCGTCCCCTTAACGGTTCCCGAACCGTTCACGCGAATCTTGTCGGCAGCTACGTCGCCGTTCAAACTCATCGTTCCGTTGCCTGTTAATTCCCGGCAGTCCAGATCTCCATTCACCTGACCGGCACCATCGATTCGCACCTTGCCGTATTGGCCGCCGCTTGAGCTGCCGGTTCCCGTAATCTTCAGATCGGACAGTTTATCGTCATGTGGTATCATGAGCATACTCCTCCAGATTCACAAATAGGATCATCATGCTATATCTTAACTGGACATTCGCTGAACTTCTAAATCAATGCTATTGAATCCTCCACCAGATGGAGCCATAATCTCCCTCTAAGATAACACAACGCAGCGCATCATAGAACAGCCCGATGGCTGAACCTCGCCTCGGTCTGAAGACCGAGGCGTTTTATGCACGATTCATTCCATCCGATTCAATTCGGTCGCTGACCGCCTTTATGCTCCTGGAGAATGGCGAAGCTTCCGAACGCAGCAGACTTTAAATCCATTCTCGCCCGCCGCAGACGATGACTTAGATTTACTTGGAGCAAGGGAGATCGATTGTGATATGATCCTAATAGGCTCGTCATTTTGATCTCTCATTTCCAAAAATGAAAGGGGATACATAATCCATGGCTCTTATGCAATGTCACTTTTACTCGGAGGTGCTCGGTCTCAGCACGTCCATGACCGTCATTCTCCCTCAGCAAACCTCTTCACAAATCGGCATGACGAATCATGCCAAAAGCGGTCTGCATCCGACGCTCTTCCTCCTGCACGGCCTGTCCGACGACGATTCCATCTGGCTGCGCAGAACCTCCATCGAACGCTACGTGGCCGAGATGGGCATTGCCGTCGTTATGCCGCAAGTGCATCGCAGCTTCTATACCGACATGGAATACGGCGGCAAATACTGGACCTTTATCAGCCAGGAGCTGCCGGCCATCGCCCGTTCCTTCTTCCCGTTATCCCACGCGAGGGAAGATAACTTCGTCGCCGGGTTGTCCATGGGCGGCTACGGGGCGTTCAAGCTTGCCCTTCGCTGTCCCGAATCCTTCGCCGCTGCTGCCAGCCTGTCGGGCGCGCTCGACATGGCGGGTCATATTAATAGGAACGAGGCTTTGTTTGAGCATCGTTTAGTCTACGGAGATCGGGACATTACCGGCACCGACAATGACCTGTTGTGGCTGCTTCAGGAAGTGGACCGCTCGGAGGGACCGAAACCGCTGCTGTATCAATGCTGCGGAACGGAAGACTTCCTCTACCAAGACAATCAAGCGTTCCGCAAAGCCTGCGAAGCAACCTCCCTGGATCTCACGTATCAGGAAGGGCCGGGCGGTCATGATTGGGGATATTGGGATACCCACATCCAGGATGTTCTGAAATGGCTTCCGTTGAAAGCCTGATGAACCCATAATATGCACGCCATGAACGTGCCGGCGGCACATTCCCGGTTCCATGGGATGTACTGGGTGTACTTCTCTTCGTGAGAGGATTTTAGGCAATCCCTCATTCAACGGATCTCATCGTTACACAACAAAAGGTGGATCAGCAAATGTAACATTTGCCGGTCCACCTTTATTTTTGCTACGTCAGGTTTTCTGTATCCTTACTCTACATTCCCCTGGCGGAGACCCAGCCATTCTTCCGTGACCTGGAGGGTCTGCACGCTGCGGTCGATCGCCGCTTTCACCTGCTCGGTTGCCGTGCCGCCGTAAACGTTACGCGCATTGACCACCGTCTCGGGTTGAAGCACGCCATAGATGGAGTCGTCGAACAGCTCGGAGAACTGTTTGAATTCATCCAGCGTCAGGTCCAGCAGGTATTTGTTGTTCTGAATGCAGTACAATACGGTCTTGCCGATCACTTCGTGCGCCTGGCGGAACGGAAGACCTTTGCCGACCAGGAAGTCCGCAATGTCCGTTGCATTCGAGAAGTCGGTGTTCACCGCTTCGCGCATGCGGCCTTTGTTGACCTTCATCGTGGCAATCATCGGCGCGAACAGCTGCAATGCGCCTTCCAGCGTAGCCACCGTGTCGAACATGCCCTCTTTGTCTTCCTGCATGTCCTTATTATAAGCAAGCGGCAGCGACTTCAGCACGGTGAGCAGACCCATCAGGTTGCCGTATACCCGCCCGGTTTTGCCGCGGACAAGCTCGGGCACGTCCGGGTTCTTCTTCTGCGGCATAATGCTGCTGCCCGTGCAGAACGCATCATCCAGCTCGACGAAGTTGAACTCGGTGCTGCTCCAAAGCACCAGCTCCTCGCTCAGGCGGGACAAGTGCATCATGATGATGGAAGCATCCGAGAGGAATTCCAGGATAAAGTCGCGGTCGCTGACCGCATCCAGGCTGTTCTCGTAAACGCCGTCGAAACCGAGCTGCTCGGCCACGAAATGGCGGTCGATCGGGAACGTTGTGCCCGCAAGCGCGCCTGCCCCGAGCGGCAGCACGTTAATGCGCTTATAGCTGTCGATCAGACGGTCGATATCCCGCTGGAACATGGACACGTAAGCCATCAGATGATGCGCGAACAGAATCGGCTGCGCACGCTGCAGATGCGTATACCCTGGAATAATCGTATCCAGGTTATCCTTGGCTTGCCCAATCAACGCGGTCTGCAGCTCGTGCAGCATGCCGGTCAAAGCCACGACGCGGTTGCGCAAATACAAGTGCATGTCCGTTGCCACCTGGTCGTTACGGCTGCGGCCCGTGTGGAGCTTGCCGCCGACAGGTCCGATTTCCTCGATCAGATTCTTTTCGATGTTCATATGGATATCCTCATCCGATACGGAGAACTCGATGCTGCCCTCACGGATGCGCTCCAGCACCTTGTTCAAGCCGGCTTTGATCGTCTCCACGTCCTCCGCCGGCACGATGCCGCATTTGCCCAGCATGGACACATGCGCAAGGCTTCCCTGGATGTCCTCCTCGGCCAGCTGCTTGTCAAAACCGATGGATGCCGTATATTCCTCTACCAATGCGTTGGTCTGCTTCGTAAAGCGTCCGCCCCATAACTTGCTCACAACACTTGCCCCTCTCTGATTTAAGGCAGAGGGCCGCTTCCCGCTTAAGAGGTTCCGTTCGTCCCGTTCAACGAGAATCGACGGAGCTCTCCAGCATGAAAACGGCCTTCAGCCTGTTCATTATTGTTAACTTATTGATTCTGATTCACGCCGGTTGCCACTTTCAAACGCAATGCGTTCAAGCGGATAAAGCCGGTAGCGTCGCCTTGATCGTAAGCTTGCGTTGGATCGGCTTCCATCGTGGCGATGTCCGGGTTGTACAGGCTTACCGGACTCTTCACGCCTGCGCCGATCACATTGCCTTTGTACAGCTTCACGCGCACCGTACCCGTAACGTTCCTCTGGCTCTCGGTCACCAGCGCCTGCAATGCCAGACGCTCCGGCGCAAACCAGAAGCCGTTATAAACCAAGGTGCTGTAGCGGGTAATCAGGCTGTCGCGCAGGTTCATCACTTCACGGTCCATCGTAATGGACTCCATTTTGCGATGAGCGGTGAACAGGATCGTGCCGCCCGGTGTCTCATAGACGCCGCGGCTCTTCATGCCGACAAAACGGTTCTCCACCATATCCACGCGACCGATGCCGTGCTTGCCGCCCAGCTCGTTCAGCTTCTCCATCACTTGCAGCGGGCTCATCGATTCGCCGTTCAGCGCAACGACATTCCCTTGCTCGAACGTAAGCTCGAGGTATTCCGCCTCATCCGGCGCATCCTCAGGCGATACGCTGAGCAGGTACATATCCTTGCTGTCCTCCGCGCTTGCATCAAACCAAGGATCCTCCAGCACGCCGCTCTCGTAACTGATATGGAGCAGGTTGCGGTCCATGGAGTAGGATTTGGCAGCGGATGCCGTTACCGGAATGCCGTGCGCTTCCGCGTAAGCGATCATCTCCGCGCGTCCCGGGAAGGAGTTACGGAACTCCTCGATGCGCCAAGGCGCGATCACTTCAATGTCCGGTGCCAAGCCGGCTACGCCCAGCTCAAAACGAACCTGGTCGTTCCCTTTACCCGTAGCGCCGTGCGCAATCGCCGTCGCGCCTTCGGCACGTGCGATATCCACCATGCGTTTCGCGATCAACGGACGCGCGATGCTGGTGCCGAGCAGGTACTGCCCTTCGTACATGGCACCCGCCTGGAACATCGGGAAGATGAAATCATTCGCAAATTCGTCGCGCAGATCGTCGATGTATACTTTGGAGGCGCCGGTCGCCAGCGCTTTTTCCTCAAGTCCGTCCAGCTCTTCCTTTTGGCCGATATCGGCCGTGAAGGCAATGATCTCCGCATCGTAGGTTTCTTTCAGCCACTTCAGAATGACAGACGTATCCAAACCGCCGGAATACGCCAGTACGATTTTTTGTTTTGCCATGGTTAAACTCCCTCTCTTTGTTACTAACAACCCTGTCCTTCATTATACTAAAGAAAACGTCCATTGACGCATTTTCATAGAGAATGTTCGCTGGTCATCGGCGGCTCTATGCCATCAAAGCAACCATCAAGGCCTTCTGGGCATGGAGACGGTTCTCGGCCTGATCGAAAATGACGGAATTGGCACCGTCGATCACGCCTTCGCTGACCTCTTCGCCGCGGTGGGCCGGGAGGCAATGCAGGAACAAATAATCCGGCTTCGCCGCTTTCACCAGCTCTTCGTTTACCTGGTAGTCCGCAAACGCGGCTTCCCGCTGTGCCTGCTCCTCTTCAAAGCCCATGCTTGCCCATACATCCGTGTAGATCACGTCCGCATCCTTCGCGGCTTCGAGCGGATCTTGGGTGATCGTGATTTTGCCGCCCGTTTGCGCCGCGATTTCCTCGCTCAGCTTCACGATGCTGGCATCCGCCTCATAGCCCTTTGGACTGGCTACGGCCACATGCATGCCCATCTTGGCACCGCCGATCAGGAGCGAATGCGCCATGTTGTTGCCATCGCCGATAAAGGCCATTTTGAGGCCTTTCAGCTTGCCCTTGTGCTCCAGCACCGTCTGCAAATCAGCCAGCACCTGACATGGATGCGCCATGTCGCTCAGGCCGTTGATGACCGGAATCGAAGCATATTTCGCCAGGTTGACCACGTTGTCGTGCCCGAAGGTACGGATCATCAGGCCGTCCAGATAACGGGACATCACCTGCGCCGTATCGCTGATCGGCTCGCCGCGTCCAAGCTGAATATCGTTTTTGCTCAAAAAGAGTGCATGTCCGCCCAACTGGAACATCCCAGCCTCGAACGACACCCGCGTCCGCGTGGACGACTTCTCAAAAATCAAGCCGATCGTCTTGCCTTTCAGCGGCTGATAGACTTCCCCGTTCTTCTGCTTGCGCTTGATCTCGATTGCCGAATCGAGCAAGAACTGAATCTCTTCCGTCGAGTATTCGTCCAGCTCGATCATATCCCGCCCTTTCAGGCTTAATTCCTTCAATTGTCCGCTAGCGGCCATATTCTTCAGTCCTCCTTAACCATGCTGTTATTGTCCATAATGCTGCTGCACGAATCTTTTATGCTTGGCTAACCGCCGTATGCTCATGTATAAGTTCCGTAACGATCGATACTGCCTGGTCGATCTCTTCTTTAGTGACGTACAGATTCGGAAGCAGCCGGATCACGTTTGGTCCTGCCGTTACGAAGAGCAGCCCGCGGCTCTGTCCTTTCAGCACCAGCTCGCCAACCGGTTCGACGCATTCGATGCCGATCAGCAGGCCTTTCCCCCGGATCGCCTTCACAAAAGGATGATTTCCCAGGCTCTCATTCAGCTTCGTCATCAAATATTCTCCGGCTTCGGCCGCGCGCTGCGGCACGTTGTCCTCCAGCATCGTCTCGATGGTGGCCTGGATGACGGCGCTGGCAATCGGCGTGCCGCCAAACGTCGTAGCATGGCTTCCTGCCGTGAAGGCTTCGCGCAAGTAAGCTTTGCCCAGCATCGCGCCGACCGGGAACCCGGAGCCGAGCCCTTTGGCCACGGTGAAAATGTCCGGCTCAATGCCGTAATGCTCGTGCGCAAACAGCTTGCCGGTCCGGCCCATGCCCGTTTGCACCTCATCCACGATCAGCAGCAGTCCGTGCTTCTTGCACAGCGCGGTGACGGCTTGAAGGAATTCCGGTTCCACCGGATGCACGCCGCCCTCCGCCTGCACCATCTCGATCATGATGGCTGCGGTATTGTCGTTAATGGCTGCTTCCAGCGCCGGAAGGTCATGCAGGGGAACGCTTTTGAAGCCTGCAGGAAGCGGAAGGAAGCCTTCCTTCACCTTATCCTGGCCGGTGGCCGTCAGCGTAGCCAGCGTCCGACCATGGAAGGACTGGGTAAACGTAATGACTTCGTAGCGTCCCGTTCCCTTCACCTTCTGATGATAGCGGCGTGCCAGCTTAATGGCCGCTTCGTTCGCTTCGGCCCCGCTGTTGCAGAAGAAGACCGCATCCGCGCAGGTGTTGGCTGTCAGCAGCTCGGCTGCTTTTTCCTGGCCCGGAATGTAGAACAGGTTCGAGACGTGCCACAATTCATCCAGCTGGGCCTTCAGCTTTTCTTTCACTTTTACCGGGGCATGGCCGAGATTCGTTACCGCCAGACCGGCCATAAAATCAAGATACTTGTTGCCTTGATCATCCCATAGCCAGCTGCCTTCCCCTTTGACCAGGGCGATTGGGTATCTAGCGTACGTTTGGAACAACGAGCTTTCATTAGCGGCTTTGATGCCGCCTGCTGCTTCTTTTCCCATAGCCTTCACACACTCCTTTGCATTTGGCATTGCTTCGTGTTTCACGTTTGAACCATCCTACGATATGAACATCCATTAAGCTTAACCAGCACTGCGAATTCGGATCATTCCTCCGATCCCTGTTGCCCACAGATTTTTGGAATCATGTAAACAAGGATAAATTCCGTGGACAAAGGGGCCCGCTTCGCTTCTCCGGAATGATTCCGCCTTCTCCGTTGAAGTTTTTTATAGTTCCGGTTTGAATATCAAACCGTGCCTGATTACATCCGGACGATACGCGTACCCAGTACTTCGCCTCCAAGGACTCGGCTCAGCACGTTCGGCTCGCTTCCGTCCACGATGACGACCTCGCTCACTTTGCCGTGAATGCAGCTAATGGCTGCTCTTACCTTCGGTATCATGCCGCCATAGATTTCGCCCGTTCCGATCATATCCTCGATCTCCTGCACCGTCACGGTCGGAAGCACCCGCTTCTCGCCGCCCGATCCCTTCATGATCCCCGGCACGTCGGTGACAACGATCATCCGGTTAACGCCCAGATGAGAAGCCACGGCACCAGCCGCCGTATCGGCATTGATGTTATAGCGCTGACCGGATGGATCCACGCCGATCGGCGCAACCACCGGCATGTACCCCATCTCCAGCACGCCGCTCAGGATCGATGACTTCACAAGCGTAACATCGCCAACCCAGCCAACCTCCGCATGGTTCGTCACCGGTTTGGCCTCGATCAGCCCGCCGTCCGAACCGGACAAGCCGATGGCAGAGCCGCCCACGCTTTGAATCCGTCGTACAATCTGTTTATTGATGGTGCCCGCGAGCACCATCTCCACGACGTCCAGCACATCCTCCGTCGTCTTGCGCAGCCCGTTCACAAACTCGGTCTCGATGCCGAGTTTCTCCAGGTTGCCGGAAATTGCGGGACCGCCGCCGTGCACGATAACGGGGTTAACCCCCTTTTGCTGCAGATTCTTTAAATCCTCGAAGAAGCTGTCAGGAAGCGCAGCGAGCGTACTACCGCCGCATTTCATCACAAACGTATCCGCGCTTGAGGTTTGAACCGGCTGCGAATTCTCTTGATCGATCGTGCTCTTCATATCCATCTCCTCCGTCCTGATTTTTTAGTTATCTAAGTACGATAAGCCGCATTAATGCGGACATAGTCATAGGTTAAATCACAGCCCCAAGCCGTAGCCGACCCGCTGCCGATATGCAGCTTCACGTCGATATCCACGGTGTCGCCTTGAAGGTAAGCCAGCGCCGCATCTTCGTCAAAAGCAACGGGCCTTGACTGCTCCAGCACCGAAATCGGACCAATGGCAATATCCACCGTCTCCGGATTGACCGGACGGCCTGCGCGGCCCACAGCGGCAATGATCCGTCCCCAGTTGGCATCCGCACCGAACACCGCCGATTTGACCAGGCTGGAGCCGATGATCGTCTTGGCGATCGCTTGCGCGTCATCATCGCTTTCGGCGCCGTCCACGCGAACCTCGATCAAGCGGGAAGCTCCCTCTCCGTCACGTGCGATCGCCTTCGCCAGCTGCTGGCACACATAGTGGAAGCCGGCTGCGAATGCATCCCAATCCGGATGCTCCGGCGTTAACACGTCATGCCCCGCCAGGCCGCTGGCCATCGCAACCAGCATATCGTTGGTGCTTGTATCGCCGTCCACCGTAATCATATTAAAGGTCAGGTTGGTCGTTTGGCGCAGCAGCAGCTGCAGCGCTTCCTGACCAATGACCGCATCCGTCGTCATGAATCCGAGCATGGTCGCCATGTTCGGATGAATCATCCCCGATCCCTTCGCCGTGCCGGCGATGGTTACCTTCGTGCCGTTAACCTGTACGGTAACGCAGGCTTCCTTTTTTACCAGATCGGTTGTCAAAATCGCTTGGCTGAAGCTTTCAGCCCCTTCGCTTTCGCCGCTGAGCCGTGCAGGCAAGCCTGCAATACCGGAGGATACTCGGTCCATCTTCAGCAGCTCCCCGATGACACCCGTCGAAGCAACGGCCACATCGTTCACGTCCAGGCCGAATTGCGCAGCCGTATCGGCGCGCATGGTGTAAGCATCCTCTTCGCCCTGCTTGCCCGTGCAGGCATTGGCATTCCCGCTGTTCACGACAATCGCGCGAAGTTTACCGTCCTCCAAGCTTTCACGTGTTACCTTCAGCGGTGCCGCTTGGAACAGGTTCGTCGTATAGACGGCAGCCGCCACGGCAGGTACATCGCATACAATGACGCCCAGGTCGTTACGGTCGGTCTTCTTAAGTCCACAGTGGAGCCCGGCAGCCTTGAAGCCTTGCGGCGTTACGATGCTGCCCCCATCGATAATCGCAAACGTATTCTCTCCCATGTCTGTATCCCCCAGCCGCTTACGGATAAATCGGCGTAAACGAAAGTCCGAGGCTCTCCTCCCATCCCATCATCAAATTCAGGTTCTGGATCGCCTGCCCGGCCGCACCCTTCACCACATTATCAATGACCGATATAATGGTCACTCTGTTCGTACGCGCATCCACCGCAAATCCGATATCGCAGAAGTTCGACCCGCTGACTTCTTTTGTTGCAGGCCATACGCCCAGGTCGCGGATTCTCACAAATTTACGATCCTTGAAATACTGGCGGTACAGTTCAATGAAATCCTCTTCCGTGTAAGGACCGTTCAGCGTAGCATACATGGTGCTCATGATCCCCCTCGTCATCGGTACCAGATGCGTCGTAAAGGTGACCGTGATCGGTTCGCCCGCTACCTGCGTCAATACCTGCTCGACCTCGGGAATATGCTGATGCTTATTCACCTTGTAGGCTTTGAAGTTCTCGTTGATTTCGGCATAATGCGTCATCAGGCTCGTTCCCCGTCCTGCACCGGACACGCCGGATTTGGCGTCGATTATAAGGGATGAAGCATCGATCCAGCCCGCGCTGATGGCCGGAATCAGGCCCAGCAGCGTCGCGGTCGGATAACAGCCCGGATTGGAGATGAAATCCACATCGCGGACCTCTTCGCCAAACACTTCGCAAAGGCCGTATACGGCCTTTTCCAACAGCTCCGCGCTCGGAGCCGTGTGTTTATACCACTGTTCATATACGGCTCCATCTTTCAAGCGAAAATCGCCCGAGAGATCAATGACCTTCAAGCCTGCATCCAGCAGCTCCGGTACCAGCTTGGCACTGACGCCCGAAGGCGTAGCCGCAAATACCAAGTCGGCCACCTCGGCGATTTCCGCCGGGTTTACGCCATCCAGGTTGCGTGTGATGATATTGGTCAAATGCGGAAATCCGTCCGATATCGGTACGCCTGCCGTCGATGAAGAGATTACCGATGTAATCTCAACGCGCGGGTGCGCTTGCAGCAAGCGGATCAGTTCCACGCCACCGTAGCCGGTAGATCCAACAATAGCAACTCTTACTGTATTTGTGTCCGTCATATCCTCATCCCTCTCCCCAAGGAACAGCTGAAGGACCTTATGCAAAGGTCCCATTCATCCATCCTTCATCTCTATTCCCATGCTCATCCGTTTCCTGCGTCAAAAGCGATATGTGCTTCCAAGGTATTCATTGACTTTATCCGTCTCATAAATATGTATTATTATACGACCGTATTCATATAAATACAATGGATTATTCAAATTTGGTCCAAACTGCTAACGAGCTCCGAGGCAATGTCTATCGAGATGGATCGAATTCTTCTTTCAGAATGGAATAGAGCTTGAGGTCCCAATGCTGTCCCTTAACCTTGATCCCCTTCCTCACCGTCCCCTCATAGGACATGCCGATCTTCTCCATTACGCGCTGAGAGCCGATATTCTCCACCAAACATCGAGCCTGCACGCGTACAAGCTCCATACGTCCGAAACCAAGCTTGAGCAGCGCAGAGGCCGCCTCGGTCATGATGCCTTGCCCCCAACAATCCCGTGCCAGCACATAACCGATCTCCGCGGCCTGCTGCTCGGGCTTCCACCATACAAAATCAACCGTCCCGACCAGTCGCCCGCTCTCCTTCAGCTCGATCCCCCACGGGGCAATATCATGCTTGGCATACTGAGCCAGTATGAATTGAATAAACCGCTTGCTGTCATCGATCGAGCGATGGGTCTCCCAAGTGACGTATTTCGCCACCTCGTCATCTGAGGCATAGGCATACATCTGATCGGCATCCTGCATCGATACTCTGCGAAGGCGCAAGCGGTCGGTTTCCAGCACCGGCAAACTGCCGTAGATCTGTTCGATTTCCATTCGTAAGTCCCCCTTACTTGTTCTATAAACTAAGACTTCACGCTCCCTATTACTTTTAACCTAATAAATATGGCTATCGACCTAAACTATGCTTTGATATAATCCTCTTTAGGAAATATGTTCCTACAACTTAGATTCCTGGAGGTAAAACCATGATATTCAAAAGAACGACGGGCCTATTATGTCTTCTCTTGCTGATGTGCCTAACGTGGCAGGCTCCTCATCCCAGTTTCGCTGCCGCTTCAACCACCCAAGCCAAAACCAAACCTGCGCCAATGTTAATCCTCAATAAAAACACGGCGGCTTATTTGAAAAAGGGAGTCATTCCAGGCTTTGGCGGCGTCCAATTCGGCATGACCCAAAATCAGATCGCCTCCAAATTGGGAAAACCTGTGAGTTCATTCTACCACTACGGCGGCGAGTTTTGGAAATTCAAAAATATTTCGTATGCCGGATTTAATTTCGAAAACCCTTATACAGGCTCTAACGGCATGTGGTGTTTGTTAATAGGTAAAGAAGGCTTGCCGAACCAAACCTTTGCAGACGTCAAAAAGCATTTAGGCAGCGCCTACGAAATGTATTATAACGACATGGAAGAGGCGTACGAGATGGTCTACACTTTCGGCAAGACCCGCATCTCCTTCATGGCGGACACCGCCAAGGCAAAGATTACGCTGGTTCAGATCAGTCGGTAACGATCCCATTACATAAAAAAAGAAGTAACCCATGTTCAGACTACGCCGTCTGACGAATGGGTTACTTCTTTTTTATAGAGAGTATGCTGACGAGCCGCGAGACTACGCCTTAATATTGCGGAATCCTTCGCCCAATACCTCATGGGCATTGCTAATGATGACGAAGGCATTCGGATCCACCGATTGGACCACCGTTTTGAGACGGGGAATTTCGCTCTGTCCGACGACAACCATCAGGACCGTCCGGTGTTCGCCCGTATAGCCTCCCTCTGCGGTAAGCTTGGTTAAACCGCGGTCAAGGTCCTCGAGAATGGCCTTGGTAATCGGCTCCGTATGATCGGATATAATGTAGGCCACCTTGGTAAAGCTAAAGCCCAGCTCAATGGCATCAATCACCTTGCCTGTTACGTACAATCCAATCAGCGCGTATAGCGCCTGCTCCAGCGACAATACGAGGGCTGCCGAAGAGATTACGATCGCATCCAGCAGTACGACGCAGACGGAAAAGCTCAGACCGCTGTATTTTTGCAGGAGCTGCGCCACGATGGTCAACCCGCCGGTTGACCCCCTGCCCCGATAGACCAGCCCCATGCCGATACCGACGCCGATACCGCCATAGATGGAAGCCAGAAGCGGGTTAGAGGTTGGAATCGGCCAGTCCTTGGTCAAAAAGACGAACAGCGGCAAAATCACGCTTCCCAGCAGGGAGCGGATGCCGTAGTCGCGCCCAAGCAGCCAAAAGCCAAGCACGAACAACGGAATGTTCAGCGCCCACTGCGTAAAGGCCGGTTCAATGCCGAGCCACGCTTGCGCAAGAACGGACAAA
This sequence comes from Paenibacillus sp. HGF5, assembly GCF_000204455.1. Taxonomy (NCBI): domain Bacteria; kingdom Bacillati; phylum Bacillota; class Bacilli; order Caryophanales; family Paenibacillaceae; genus Paenibacillus; species Paenibacillus sp. HGF5. The sequence goes on from NZ_AEXS01000146.1 coordinate 40,549, forward strand.
CCCGACACGCCGCCCGAGGCGATGTGATTGGGCAGGAAAAACAGATTGAACGACAGCGCCATAATAAAGGAGCCGACGATAATAAAGATTGCGTCCACCGTCTGCCGAAGCGGACCGTTGATCGGAATCAAGGGTTCTCTTTTTCGTTTGTTGATCGATGGATTGCCAGCGGATTGCGCCATAGTTCTATAAATCTCTCCTCAACGTCCTTACTCGACTTCTTGCTTGATCTGGCTGCGCAAGTACCCGTCGATAAATCCATCCAGATCCCCGTCCATGACGGCTCCAATATTACCGGTCTCCACCTGTGTACGATGGTCTTTAACCATGCTGTACGGATGGAAAACATACGAACGAATCTGGCTGCCCCATGCGATGTCGGACTGCTCGCCGCGGATTTCCGCCAATTCCTTCTGCTGCTCTTCGATCTTGCGCTCATAGAGCTTGGAACGAAGCATGGTCATTGCACGCTCACGGTTCTTGATCTGGGACCGTTCATTCTGACAGGTTACGACCACACCCGTTGGCAGGTGAGTGATCCGTACGGCCGAGTCCGTCGTATTGATATGCTGACCGCCGGCACCGCTCGCACGGTAAGTATCAATCTTCAGGTCCTCCGTGCGGATGTCCAGTTCAACCTCATCGTTAATCTCAGGAACGACGTCACAGGACACGAAGGACGTATGCCGTCTGCCCGAAGAATCGAACGGAGAGATCCGAACCAGTCGATGAACCCCTTTTTCCGCCTTCAAGTATCCGTAGGCATTAAAGCCTTTGATCAACAGGGTTACGCTTTTGATTCCCGCTTCATCGCCAGGGAGATAATCCAGCGTCTCCACCTTGAAGCCGCGCTTCTCGGCCCATCGCGTGTACATGCGGTGCAGCATTTGGCCCCAGTCTTGCGACTCGGTACCACCCGCGCCGGGATGCAGCTCAAGAATCGCATTCATTTTATCGTAAGGCTGGTTCAGCAGCAGCTGAAGCTCAAATTCCTCCACACGCCCAACCAGGTCCTTAATCGTCTCACCGATCTCTCCCGCAAGGGAGTCATCGCCCTCTTCATCCGCCAGCTCAATCATCACGACGGCATCATCGTAATCCGCCTGCAGCTTCTGATATTGATCCACGGATGACTTCACGGAATTCATTTCGGCGATTAGCGCCTGAGCCTTCTCATTATCGTCCCAGAAATCCGGAGCCGCCATCTTCTCCTCAAAATTCTCAATCATTTCCTGTTTGAGATCTAAGTCAAAGAGACCCCCTAAGATTGGTTAGTTTCTTGCTGATTTCACGCAGGTCCTGCTTCACACTTGGATCGATCATGAGTCCTCGTCCTTTCTTATCTACACGTAATAATTTCAGTATACCCTCTCCTCCATGGAAAACGTTCCATTTCAAGAGAATTTTACGTTGCTGTACCAGGAATTTCGCTGTTTATTCAGATAAACTCCCTTAAGCGCAGCAGGGGTATTCGGATCACCGTGGAAAAGACCACCATCACCCGGTTCATCTGCCGCTCTTAAGGGAGCCAGAAAAATCCGCGCCCATCACCTGGACGGGCTATTCTATTCGATTCATCGCCTTTGGGTCGGATCGCTTACGCGTTCTGTCCATGGCAATGCTTGTACTTCTTGCCGCTGCCGCAAGGGCATGGATCGTTCCGGCCGATCTGTTCAGCCACCTGGACCGGTCGCTTCTCGGCAGGTTCGCTGCTGCTGTTCGTGGAGACTTTGTTCTCGTCCACAACCGCTTGACGCTCCTGGTTCGTTGCGATTTGAGCCTTCATGATGTACGTCGCCACTTCTTCCTGGATCGTAGCGATCATCGCATTAAACATTTCGAAGCCTTCGAACTGGTATTCGCGAAGCGGATCGGTACCGCCGTATGCACGGAGGTGGATACCTTGACGCAGCTGGTCCATCGCATCGATGTGATCCATCCACTTGCTGTCTACCGCGCGCAGCACGATAACCTTCTCGAACTCGCGTACCATTTCCTCGCCGATGGCTTGCTCGCGCTCTTCATATTTCTTCATCACGCGATCGAAGAGATACTCAGTAAGCTCTTCGGCTTCTTTGCCCCACAGATCCTCGCGGGTGACGGCACCCTCGTCCAGCAGCTTGCTGTTCACGTAGTCTGCCACTTCCTGCAGTTCCCAGTTCTCCGGAATGTCATCGCTGCAGTGCGCCTGCACGACGCGGTCAATGACCGGCTTGATCATCTCTACCACGATTTGCTTGATGTCTTGGGATTCCAAGATCTCGCGGCGCTGCTTGTAGATGATTTCGCGCTGCTGGTTCATGACGTCATCGTATTGGAGAACGACTTTACGCATGTCGAAGTTGTTGCCTTCTACCCGCTTCTGCGCGGATTCAACCGCACGGGTAATCATTTTACTCTCGATCGGCTGGTCTTCTTCAAAACCAAGACGTTCCATCATGTTCAGCACGTTGTCCGTACCAAAACGCTTCATCAGCTCATCGCCGAGGGACAGGTAGAACTGGGTAGACCCCGGGTCACCCTGACGACCGGCACGGCCGCGCAGCTGGTTATCGATCCGGCGCGATTCGTGACGCTCCGTACCGATAATGTGAAGTCCGCCAATATCCTGTACGCCTTCGCCAAGCAAAATATCCGTACCGCGTCCCGCCATGTTCGTCGCGATCGTTACCGATCCCGGCTGTCCGGCGCGCGAGATGATTTCCGCTTCCTCCGCATGGTATTTCGCATTCAGTACTTTATGCTGGACGCCTTTGCGTTTCAGCATTTCAGACAAACGCTCGGAGTTCTCGATGGAAACCGTACCCACCAGAATCGGCTGGTTCTTCTTATGGCGTTCCACGATCTCGGCTACTACTGCCTTAAACTTGCCATCTTCGCTCTTGTAAACCACATCCGGCATGTCGACACGCTGATTCGGTTTGTTCGTAGGAATTTGAAGCACTTCAAGACCATAGATCTTCTTGAATTCTTCTTCCTCCGTCTTCGCCGTACCGGTCATGCCCGCCAGCTTGCGATACATCCGGAAGTAGTTCTGGAAGGTAATCGTCGCGAGAGTCATGCTCTCGTTCTGAACCTCAATGCCTTCCTTCGCTTCGATCGCCTGGTGGAGACCGTCGCTGTAGCGGCGTCCAGCCATCAGACGACCCGTAAATTCGTCAACGATGACCACTTCATCGTCGGTAACAACATAATCCACATCGCGGCGCATGATCACGTTCGCTTTCAGCGCTTGTACAATGTGGTGGTTTAATGTTACATGATTGTGGTCATACAGGTTTTCGATCCCGAAGGAACGCTCCGCCAGCGCCACGCCTTTCTCCGTCAAGGCTACGGATTTGACCTTAATGTCTACCGTATAATCCTCTTCTGCCGTCAGACGCTTCACGAACCGGTCGGCTGCAAAATACAGCTCGGTCGATTTCTGAGCTTGTCCCGAGATGATGAGCGGTGTACGCGCTTCGTCAACCAGAATCGAATCCACTTCATCAATGATACAGAAATAAAGCGGACGCTGAACCATCTGCTCTTTGTAGAGGACCATGTTGTCCCGCAGATAGTCAAAGCCGAACTCATTGTTCGTTCCATACGTAATATCGCAAGCATAGGCCTGCTGTTTATCCGGGTGCTCCATACCGCTCAGGTTAACCCCGACCGTCATTCCCAGGAAGTTATATATCTGCGCCATCTCTTGGCTGTCACGCTGTGCCAGATAATCATTGACCGTTACAACGTGAACCCCTTTGCCAAGCAGGGCATTTAAGTAAACCGGCAGCGTACCTACAAGGGTTTTACCTTCACCGGTCTTCATCTCTGCAATTCTGCCTTCGTGGAGGGCCATTCCCCCGATCAACTGCACGTCATAGTGACGCTTGCCGAGTGTCCGTCTGGAAGCTTCACGAACTGTCGCGAACGCTTCGGGAAGCAATTCCTCCAGCGTCTCACCTTTCTCGATCCGCGCACGGAACTCCTCGGTTTTGGCTTGCAGCTGCTCATCGGAGAGCTTCTCAAAATCCGGTTCCATTTTGTTGATTACATCGACCGTCTTCATGAGACGTTTGACATCACGCTCGTTGGTGTCGCCGAAAATCTTTTTGACAAGTCCTAGCATGGTTAACCCCTTTCGTGCAAAACAAGTGATAGAATCAACTTCATTAAATGCCAAAGGGTTAAATGATGAAATCGATTCATTGATTCCTTATGATGGTCCCATTTCATGCAGGCCAAAAAGCCCGTCCCATAAAATGAGGGTTTGCATAAATTGTAACAGTTTGTAAGGGATGCCGCAACAATATGTGCTATTACAAGAGGTGTCTGTTACGCGAAGCCTTACTCTATGAGACGCGGAGAGGCCCAAAAAAGTTGCGTGGAGCATTTCCCCAGCGCGCAGCAATGGAATTATCTTCATCCTCGAAGTGAAATTCTACATCTAATGAGGACAGAAGCAACGATGTCCATTGTAGGGAATAAGCTGAGGATGAAGCCTGGAGCCACCGGCTGAAGCCAGCGTTAAATAAGCGGCTAGATGGGCCTCGATCCGGCTATATAGGAAGTCCTGTCTTTGTGTCATCTGAGGCTGTTGTAAGAAGGACCGATGAAATTCCTTACGAACCCATTTCATCGATAAAAAGGTTGCACTATTCGGCATACTCCGATGCGGTTACCATCAAATGCCATCCTTTTTACGATCCTTACGCGTCTCGAAGCCGTATATCCAAATAAAGAGCCCCACCCGCTTGCACGGATGAAGGCTCATCTTACATTTCGATTTCATTTTAAAATTCGAACCGGGCCAGCTGCCTCCGCATTCCCTTAGGAATGCTGCCGCTTAAAACTCAGTCCCGCTCGATCAATCCGTACTTGCCGTCATCACGCTTGTAGACGACATTTACTTCTTGTGTGTCAATGTTGGAAAATACAAAGAAATTATGGCCTACCATGTTCATCTGCAGGATCGCTTCTTCCACGTCCATCGGCTTCATGGTAAAACGTTTCGTACGGACGACTTCGTATTCGTCCTCGTCATACTCCACTTGCTCTGCATCCACCTGACTGGTGGCCGCTGCGCCGTTCTCCGCAATGAGCGTCTTCAGTCCGCCCTCTTGCTTGATCTTGCGGTTCAGCTTGGTTTTGTGCTTGCGAATCTGACGTTCCAACTTGTCCACAACGGCGTCAATGGAAGCGTACATATCATCGCTTCGGTCTTCCGCACGAAGTACCACACCGGTAAGCGGAATGGTCACTTCCACCGTGTGCAATCCTCGAATGACACTCAGGGTGACGTATCCTTCGGAGGTGGGGGGTGCATCAAAATACTTATCTAGCCTGCTGAGTTTCTTGTCAACATAGTCTTTCAAAGCATCGGTCACTTCAATTTGTTGACCTCGGATAGTGAATTGCATTGGGCACTCCTCCTTTGCACCCTCATTATACCATTTTGTTATGGCTATGTAAAAGACAGAATTGTGAATTTTAGCACAATATTTTTCGGAGGTCGGATACAAAAAAAAGACCCCGGAAGTTCCGGAGTCTTGGGCTAGCGAATCTCCAATTGTTAACCATCGATTACCGTTTATGTAGGTCGGCTATGCCGGGATGATTATAATTTGATTACGTTAGCTGCTTGCGGGCCACGAGCGCCTTCAACGATCTCGAATTCTACGGATTGTCCTTCTTCCAGAGTCTTGAAGCCCTCGGATTGGATCGCGGAGAAATGTACGAATACGTCGCCGCCGTCCTCAGTCTCGATGAAGCCATAACCTTTCTCTGCGTTGAACCATTTCACTTTACCTTGCATGCACTAACATTCCCTTCATTGTCAAATAAAGTGTGACACTAATTGTCCACATTTCCGACTATAGCACCCGACTTATCCAGTGTCAATTACCAAGGAAAAGGTTTTCTTTTGCAGAAAACCGGGAAAAATGTCGACTTGGCTTCACGACTGAGTTGGCGGGCGAAAATAGTTTGCGGACAAAATAGGTTTATGGTTATTTAACCAGGGAGGGAGGGGGTGAAACACTCTATTTATTAATTTTGTAATTGAGAGTTTTCCTTGAGATAGACAGTAGGTCTTCCTATCGAATGATATTCTATATTATGTTTCAATACTTCTGTTACATTAAAGCAATTACGTCCATCAAAAATAACAGGTTTGTTCATATTGAGGACGTATTGATCTAGTGGAAACTCAATGATTGATTTCCATTCCGTCAAAATGAAGACACAATCGGCTCCCTTAATTGCTTCATCTATTGAATGAGAATATTCAACTTTACTAGGCAGTAGCTTTCTTGCATTCTCTATTGATACTGGATCATATGCTGTAACATTAGCTCCTAGTTGTATTAATGAAGTAACCACTGTCAACGACGCCGCTTCTCTCATATCATCTGTATTCGGCTTAAATGATAGTCCAAGAACGGCTACCTTCAAACCATGTAATGAACCAAATCGTTTTAATGCCTTATCAATTAACTTTCCTTGCTGCTTACTGTTTACTTCGATGACAGACTCCAGTAGATTAAACTCATGATTTGCATTTCCAGCAATTTGCATTAATGCCTTGGTATCCTTAGGGAAACAAGAACCACCATATCCAATCCCTGCGTTTAAAAAGTGCTGACCAATTCTTTGATCCATCCCCATTCCATAAGCTACTTCTTCAATATCTGCATCTAACTTTTCACATAAATTCGATATTTCATTAATGAAGCTAATTTTTGTAGCAAGAAAGGCATTAGATGCATACTTGATTAGTTCAGCACTACGAATTGAAGTTCTATAAACTGGAATGTTAAAGGGTTTTGTCACTTCCTCTAATAAATCACCAGCCTTTTCATTGCTCGAACCTATAACAATTCGATCCCCATGAAAAGTATCATTAATAGCAGCTCCCTCACGTAAAAACTCAGGATTAGAGACCATGTCGAATTCAATGTTTTTCACTAGATTCCTTTGAATAATTTGTTGGATTTCCTCGTTTGTTCCGACAGGAACAGTACTTTTTATTACGATTACAGTATATTCTGTTATAAATTTAGCAATAGAGATTGCAGCTTCACTTAAAGCAGTAAGGTCTGCTGACCCATTCTCGTTAGAAGGTGTCCCTACTGCAAGGTATACTATCTTGGCTCCTGATATACTTTTATTATATAAGTTAGTAAATTCAAGTCTGTCCTCTTTCATATTTTTTACGATAAGCTCTTGCAATCCTGGTTCATATATAGGAGACTTACCCGCATTTAGTAATGCAATCTTTTCGGCATCAACATCTACACAAGTCACTACATGACCAATCTCCGCCAGGCATACACCAGTTACCAAACCTACATAGCCTGCACCAATTACTGCTATTTTCATTTCTATCTCAGCTCCGGGTCTTTTTCAATGCTGTTACTTCCATTGATCCCTTGTAATTCTTCGATAGATTATAACCTATCACTTCAAATCCGTTATTTTCCAAAACCATTCTAAGACTGGTATACGAAAAATAATGTAGATGTCCCGCTTCTTTCCACATCGCATCCTCGAATTTAACAAATGAAGCAAAAGCGCTATTATAATTAGGCGTAGATATCCAAAATACTCCTTGATCATCAAGTAACTCATAAGCTTTTTGAATTGTCTTAACCGGATCTTCAATATGTTCAATAACATCGCCTAGAGTTATCAAATTATATCTTTTATTCGTCATATACTCCAAAAAATCACAAGCGTGTACTTCAATATTCAAAATAGTTGAGACATGCTTTGCTTGTAATTCAACAATTTCTAACCCTTCAACATCGAACTGAAGCTCCTTAGCCACCGCAAGGAGCTCACCTCCTCCAATTCCTACATCCAAAAGTTTTTGGCCTTTACTATATTGTTGTAAACGGATTAATATCTCACCTATTGTTGGTAGGAAAGCATACTTGGGGGGCATCATTCGAAAGTTAACACCCTCGTACTTCAATTGTCTTAGAGAAGTTGGATTATTGAGAGAGAAAATATGGTCACAAGATTCACAACGCATCCATACCTTGACTGGACTATATATTTTATTGAAGCTAAGTCCTCTGTATGATTCAGCACAAAAGTATGGTTTAGACTCAATTCCGCAAAAATGACAGACTTCTTGGTAACTCTCATCTACCTCACCATATACGTAATGATACGATGGATGATCACTAGCGACAAAATACTTGACTACTTGATCGTTAACCCTAAATGATTCTTTATAATAATGATATGCCTCCATTGGGTTCGTCGAGCTGTAAACTTGTCCTAATCGATGAAATGAAATGGCTTTAAGTTCATTGGATGATGCAGAAATTAATTTATCGTATTCATGGGCTGCTTTGTTATAGTTCTTCTCACTGTAGTATTTCTCTGCAATTTCGAATGTTGCCATTTCAATCCATTCGTCACAGAGTTTAACGAGTATTCTAAAATCATCATCTTCACTAAAAACTATCTCCAATTTTTGAATCAATCTCTGAGTGAGAGCGAAAAAATAACTTGACTTATCTTGAGTGATGGTATTTAAGACCACCTCCACGGCATCCTTAATATCATTTAGCAAGTATATATTTTTTCGGATATTTCCATCATTATCATGTTTCAGTTCAAGGAAGTCTTTAGCTTCAATTATTAATATAACTAGATCTCTAATTTCTTCAGTTGTTATTTTGTCCACACTATAAACCCCTATTCACATCAGATCTAATAATTGTTTATATAATACATAATCGGCATACTGCAAGAAATTGATTAATGGGATGAGCGCTTGTGTTGAAACTAAATCTAACTGCAAACAAAAAATGACCGATATAATATATTAAATGCAAAATATTACTGCAACATCAATCATCGAGCTAGGAGTGGGACAACAATGAATTTCACTAGTGATAAAGATGAATTTAATCAGTTATCAGCTCAACTAAAAGGCAAGGTGCAACAACATATTGTGAATAATGAACTAGCTGAGGCTAAACTAATTCTTCAAAGCATTGAAAAATATATTCCGCTTGATGCCGAAATTTACTCGTTTAAAGGCATTATCTCCTTGTATGAAGAAGACAAGGAAATGGCCATTAAAGAGTTCAAAGCAGGATTAGCTATCGATTCGGGCAATTCCGACCTTTTATATAATCTGGCAGAGGTTTATAAAGGGCTAAACGATATCCCCAATGCATATCGTTACTATCAACGAGCTAAAGACAGTACTGAAGATATGGAACTACTAAATGAACTCGAAACTATACTAACAGATTTAGAGTTCCACCCTCTTATGGACACCCATGAAGGACCAGATAGAAAAAAAGTATTAATTATTGCACATATTTTCCCCCCACTAGGTGGTTCAGGCGTCCAAAGAACGTTAAAATTCACTAAATATCTTACTGAATTTCAATGGAAACCTATAATAGTAACAACTGGAGACAGTAGTTATCCATTAATCGATCAATCTCTTTTAAGCGAAGTACCCGAAAACCTTACTATCCATCGTATTAATGAGCCTACAAATCTCACACAAACGGACAAACAAGAACTATTAAATGTGTATAACACTGTAGTTAACAATAAAGAGATTATCGATGAATATATCAGTGAAATTAATACTAAACAACTGTCTGTAGTAGCACCTGACCCGTATATTTATTGGGCAGTTCATGTAATTAGAAAAATTAAAAATGATGTCGATATGAGTGATATCGACATCATTTATACGACCTCAGGCCCTTACTCGGATCATTTAATTGGTTATATGCTAAAAAAAGAATTCAACAAACCCTGGGTTGCCGATTTTAGGGATGAGTGGACAAACAACCCTTATGCTGAATATGACCCTCAAAGTAGCCGCTATAAAATTGAGTACCTAATGGAAAAGAACATTACGAAATATGCAGATCATTTAGTTACAACAACGCCTTTGACTACAAACAACTACATTCAAAACTTCCATGTTAACCCGAATAAAATTAGTACGATTACAAACGGATATGATGAAGACGACTTTAATGGTCTGATTCACTTACAACAAACTTCTAATAAGTTCTCAATATTTCATAATGGCTTACTTTATTCAATTCGTACACCAATTACGTTTCTAAAAGCAATTCATAATCTTGTTAGTCGCGGATTAATTAATAAAGAACATTTGCATATTGGTTTCTCTTGGACTGAGAATGATGAACTGTGGCGTAAGTACGCCAACGATCTCGGATTGATTGACCAAATAGAATTTTACGGTTACTTGTCACATCAAGAGAGTTTGAATAAAGCATTAGCTTCAACAGCACTTCTCCTTATCGTTGGTCCAGGTGAAAAAAATAAATCAATGTATCCTGGAAAAATATTTGAGTATTTCCGCTTAAATAAACCCATTATTTCTCTTTCCCCAATAAATAGTGGTGTCGAAGCATTACTCACGGAGACAGGGCGAGGAAAAAATGCGGATTTTAATGATATTGCTGAAATTGAGAGAATAATAGAAGATTTTTATAAAAGATGGTTGCGTGAAGAATTACCAAAATTCAAATTAGATGAGACAATAGTAAAATTTGAACGTAGAGAACTGACTAAAAATTTGGCATCCACCTTCGAGAAAGTTCTCGATTCAGTACAGCAAACTAACACTAAAACAAGACTCGCATTCTTTTCCATAAAAGATGGCGATAAATTCCTACATGATATCATTGACCATTTATCTTCACTTTACAATATTCGTAAATTTATTATCACCGATGTTTCTCAAATTGAACCAGCAATGGAGTGGGCCGATATTTGTTGGTTTGAATGGTGTGATAAATTGATTGTTCATGCTAGTAATCTATCCATTGCCAGAAGTAAAAAGTAGTATGCCGTTTGCATAGATATGAGGTGTTTACTGAACATCCTAAGCTGGTTGTGTGGGAAAATGTTGATCATTTAATTGTCGTTACCGATCATTTAAAAACTCTGATTAAAATGCAGGTTCCAAATTTAGAGGATCGTGTCGAGGTTTCTACCATTCATAATGGTGTTAATCTTAGCCACTTTCCCTATAAGGATAGAAATCGCGGTTATAATATTGCTTTCGTTGGATATATGATTTCTAGAAAAAACCCTATGTTACTTCTTCAAATTGCGAAAGAATTAACGAAAAAGAATCCAAAATACAAAATATTTATCGCAGGTGACTTTCAGGACGAGATGTTAAGGTTGTATTGGAACTATCAGATAAAAGAGTTACAGCTAGAAAATAATGTGTTCTTCCATGGGTTCCAAACAAATATGAAGGAATGGCTCGATGATAAAGACTATATCGTTGCCACTACAATGCATGAAAGTTTTGGATACGGTATTGCTGAAGCAATGGCTATGGGAATAAAGCCGGTCATTCATAATTTTCCATATAGTAAAGAGATATGGCCTCAAAAGTATCTGTTCAACACGATTGAGGAAGCTGTAAGATCCATCACAACGAACAATTACCAATCTTCTGAGTACCGTTACTATATTCAAAGCAATTACTCCTTAGATAAACAAATTCTAAAAACTAAGGAACTGTTATCATCTGTAGAACAAAAAGATAAAAATTATAATGCGAATAGCTTCAATGGCGTTTCGACAGATTATCTTAAGCAACGTTTTAATGAATTTATTCCGTTTCAGGTTGAATTTACTGAGAATTATATCCTTGAAGATATTCTCATTATGATTGGAAAGAGGGAACAAATTACAATCGACCTCGATCTAATTGAATGTATTATTCAAAACAAGAACGGTGATAAACTTATCCTTTTCAACATTTGGTTTAATAAGAAAACAGAGGAATTAATTCTACCGGATTATTTGAACCGCTCTAGTAAACAGGATATTTTCATTTCCTTAATCAGGAACTATATTCTTAGGTTCAATCTAAATTATCGTAATCATATAGGGGGATATATTTTAGATCCTGACTTGCAGGAAGATGTAAAAAGGAATGCTGCCGTTTATGGCTGGGAACGAGGGATACCGGCAACCCAATTCATGACTTCAGTCGGTTACTTAAGGATTATTGAAAGATATAATAAAGCTGCTGAGTACATCAGTGAGGGAGATGTAGTGCTTGATGCCGCATGTGGTTTTGGTTACGGTAGTGCCTTTTTCTCAAGAATAGCCTCGGAGGTTATTGCTGTCGATCTCGCACACGATAATATTACATTTGGTAAGAGTGCTTACGGGTTCAATAACATTAAATGGATGGAAGGGGATGTAACAAAGCTACCCGTCGAAGATTCTACCATTGATATATATGTGTCCTTCGAGACGATCGAACATTTACCCTTAGTTCTTCTTGATCAATATTTTAGAGAAGCACTTCGAGTGATAAAGCCCGGGGGAAAAATGATCATAAGCACACCGAATGTAGAGAATAGAAGACACATTAACAATCCATATCATATAAAAGAATATACACATTCCGAATTTCAAGATATTCTCAAAAATTATTTTAATAGTATTCATTTTTACTCTTCAGAAAATTATGAGATATTAGATGGAGTTACAAATAAATCAACTAATATGATGGCCATATGCTATAACATAAAAAATAATCAGGCTCTTATAAAGACTAATATATAGCACAAAAAAAGCAGGCCGGCCAAGGGTTTACCTTAGTCGGCCTGCTTACTATTTATATTCATTGACTTAAATATAGGGATATCAACACCGGACAATATAGTTACATTATTTTGTTCAGCATAATATATATGCTGAAATGTAGATAAACTACGAGTAGATATATAGTAATCAGTCTCATTAAATAGGTCTTGCTCATCAAGGGGTTCATTGACTATTAATATATCCGCTTTATCATCAATATCTTCAAAGGATTCTAAAATATCTCTGATGAATTCATTAAAGAACAATCCATCTTCCATGCGTAAAATGAGAGTGATATCATCATCTCGGTCGAAACTTTCGATATATTCCTTAATGATTTTTTTCCAAATACTATAGGGTTCTAAATAATCAGGAAAACATAAGACTCTGGTTGACTTCGCATTAAGCATCCTAACTGAATGCTTCTTTGGTTGTTTCTCTATCTTGAACTTGGCTATAAATTGATCAATTCCTTTTCCAAAATCTGATTTAATTTGATCAATCTTCTCTAATGTCCAATCCCACCATCTAATGTTTAGTAATTCTTGAATCTGATCATCAGAAAATCTATATTTAATGACTTTCATCGGATTGCCACCTACAACTGCATAGGGAGGAATATCCTTTGTTACTATTGTATTGGCTGCGATGACAGCACCATTTCCAATAACAACGCCTGATAAAATAGTTACATTATTTCCTATCCAAACGTCGTGACCAATGATGATTTGTCCTTTTCTGGGTATCTTTCGATCAACTTCTAAATATGGTGAGGTAGATATTGATTTATAATCATGATTGCGATCAACAAGAAATTGTACACCATAGGCGATTGAACTAAAATTGCCTATATGTACATTAATCACTTCATTATTTTCAGCCAGTTGTATATTTAATTCGTTAATATAGCTTTGAATACCAATTGTTAGAAAGGGAAATTGATTTTTAGATCCGTTTCTTAGTTTGATTGTCTGAGGCTCATTCTGCGCTGCTACCCTTATCACTTTAGGCTTTCCCCCTCTTATGATGCAGTTCTCTCTCATTTATACGATTGTATTTTGGCTAGTGCCGGTTTAAATTGATACTCCGCGCTTTTTGAATAACATCTATGCGCTTCTTCTTTATTGTTCATAACATCGTAATAAACCCCCAGGTTATATAGGGCTCTATAAGAGCCAACTCCTTCAACCGATTCATACGAAGGATTCGCAACTTCTCCTAGGTAAAGACAATATTCAAATATTTCCTTGATTTCTGCAAATTTCTGGATTTCTTTTCTTTCGATTAATGAAACACCATATAAAAAATATAAATCTGTAAAGTCCGGATAGAATTCAATCGCATCATTAATAAGATTGTCCAATATATTAAATTGAGCTGTTTTGAGTAAGCAATAGCCGTATGATAAAAATATTGTAGATATATAAGGTGGTAATGAGTCCAACTCCGAAGCCATTTGAAGAGTTTCATCAAAAGTCTGGATAGCCTCTTCATAATTCCTATTTACGTATAGGGTCTGTCCAATTTGAAAATTTAAATAGCACGAGTTAGGTTCTAGTTGTTGTTGTTTTCTAAGCAGCTCTAAATTCCTGTCTATTTTGTTCTTTTTTTGTATTTCATTCTCTTGATATCCAGCATGGTGTATAACAACATTCGTATTCTGAACTATTTCAATAGGCTTGCCTTTATACGTTAATTGCTCATGAATCATCCCATGGTATTGATAATCTAAGCAATTAGGAAATAAGCGGGTGAGCCTTGAATTCACTATTGTTTGATCATTTATAACGCTCCGGATAGTAACAGTAGCCGGTTCATTAGATGAACTTTTTATATATTGTTCCAGAGACTTTAATGTAGTATGATCCAATGTTTCGTCTGCATCCATGATTAATATATAAGGCTGAGTGGCAACACTCATTGCATAGTTTCTGGCTTCCGAAAAGTTATCATTCCATTGATAATGATGAATTTTCACTTCTTCTTCAATAGCTATTGCAATTGTGCGATCAGTGGATCCTGTATCAACCACATTAATTTCATTTACTACAGACTTCAACGAACGGACACACCTTGCAACACATTCCTCTTCATTCTTAACAATCATGCAGACAGATATAGGCAACTTAGTTATCATAATATTTAAATCCTCACCATCAGTTTATATGTGTTCTCTCAGTTCAATCGTATATTAAAAAAGGTTGCCTATAGACAACCTTATACATTGACAGATCATGATTCTATTTATTCTTCATTTAATGAATTCTTTCGCTAGTCACATTCCTATCCTTTAATAAGGCTGCTATATGTGCTACTGTATCAAAACCATGGTTTGTAATTATTTCAACCAATCCTTTTAAATAGGAAGGATAATGATCAATAACTCGGGTGAAGGATTGGATTAGCTTAATTGCAAGATCTATTGTAATACCTTTATCTTGACCAGAAATTCCAACAAAATGCATCTTTAACATAGCGTAAATCACCGACATTTTAATGTACTGTTCAAAAATTTGATTTGTATCCATTTTCGGAAACATACTTTCGAAGATATAATTAACTAAATAATTTTCGAAAATATATTCATGATCACTAAAAAACGGTACGAAGTATTCTTGATAGTTAAATAGATACTTTTCCTCTATATCTCTGATTTCGATTTCTTGACTACGATCTAGATCAAGTCCTTTAAGCATACTTTCAAAACAATCTAAATATCTTTGGTTACTAATCCCCAATTTTCTTCTCAGCATGATTAATTCAAGTAGAGTTTTAATTTGCATTGGGAGATTATCAGCGATATTCTCCAAGCTCGAAATGTAATTCTTGTTTCCTAACTTACTTCTGTATTCATCAATTAATAGCTGGATACTTTCATATTGTTTCTTGTCTACTAGGACTTGAAGTCTGTTCATAAAAAGGCCTAAGAAAATCATTCTGTCGCTGACAGAGAGGTTTCTACATTGGATAATATCTATTGAGAACTCACGCAAGTTCCAGGATATATCACTTCCACCTATTGATTGAGCACCATTCACAGAATTAATTGCCCATGAAGGATTAAGATCGTACTCAGATTGTTCAAACTCAATTCCTGTCGGATTCAATAGAGCTAATCGTGTGACTTCGGGACAAGACAATTTGGCAGACAATTCAAATTCTGTACCTTTCCTATTTAGGATTTTAGGATAAGTCGTACATACAGGAGATAGCATTTCCTCACCTAGATTCAGTTGAATACTACATAGGTTCTCCTCATTCAACATAGGGCAACGCTTCTGTTGATCCATTACAAAATAGGCATATTTAGAATTACTCGCTGAAGCGTCTTTTATTCGTTTCATCCCTTTGTTTAATTTGCTCGTTAGTTCCGCATGTTTAATATTTTTGTATTTTTTATATATCCTCTTATCTAATTCCACAGTCCAGCCTACACAACAGCTATCCTCACATGCACTTCCAACACAAGAAAATGTCTTCATATATGATGGCAAAAGCACTCTTTCCTTCATTCGTCTACCATTCCAGTCCATTTTATAATTTTGAAGAACAAACCTATAGCTCTCATATCATTTTATTTATCGACATACTTCGGGATAAGATGAATACCTTGGGAGATGATATTACAAAAAACAGTTAAATTAGTTCTCATGAAAATGAAAAACAGGGTGTCTTTTTAAAACACCCTGTTTTTCGGCCATTATTTATTATCGGTACTCGTAAGTAACAATATTACTCTCTTGCCCATCAGCATTAGTTACTTTGAGGTCAACTGAACCTATCGCATTCCCAGCAGGAACAACAAATCTTAATCTATTTGCTGAGTAAAGCTTGTTAATTGCCACTTCACTAGTACCAAGCATAATTTTAGAAGTAGCTGTAAAACCAGTACCATCGAGATAGACTATTGTTCCACCCTTAAGCGGGCCATATGCTGGACTAATAGCTGTAATGACTGGCGCTGCTGCTGCTGGTGGCGCATTATAGGTATAAGTTGTAGAAGCACGTGTGCCTGATTGAAGAGTAACTTCAATAGGAACTACTCCTGGTGTACTTCTTGACGGTACGACAAATCTAAAGCGAGTGTTACTGTAGAATTGATTTATAGCGACTTCAGCTCCATCGACAGTAAGTGTCATAGTCGGATCAAAATTTGTTCCTGTTACATAAATAATTTCCCCACCTGCTAATGCTCCATTATTAGGTGTAATTCCCGTTATTGTAGGTGTCAGTTCCAGGTACGTGTATCCATCAATTAAAGTAGCCTCTTGATCATCAGAATTTGTAATACTTACATTCACTGACCCAATAAACCCATTGGATGAAGGTGCTACTACTCGAATCTTAGAAGCACTATAATAATTGGTAATCGCAACTGGGGTATCTCCAATATGAATTATTGCTCCATTGTCGATACCAGTTCCTTCAATATATACCAATGTACCTCCGGTGAACGGACCACTATTAGGAGTAATAGCTGTAATTGTTGGCGGCGCCTTTGGTGGAGGTGCTAAATAAGTATAACCTCCAGTTGCAATTGCTTCTTTTCCATCTGGATTCACCACTTTAACATCAACCGAACCAGCTACAGTTGAGGAAGGCACAACTACCCTGAATCGACTGCTGCTGTATAATTTATTTACAGGAACCTCAACATCTCCAATGTAAACTTGCATTCCATCCTGAAAACCTGTTCCATCGATATAAATTATTTCTCCACCTTTAAGCTGTCCACTATTAGGTGCAATAGCGGTAATTGTCGGGTCTGGGAGAACAGGTGGAGCCTCATATGAATATCCCCCAGTAACTGTAGCTGTCTCGCCACTGTTATTAATAATTGTTATATCGACAGGCCCTGGAGTAGTAGAAGAAGGGGCCACAACTCTAATTTTCTTATCTGAATAAAAGGTATTGATAGGAACTTCGGTATCTCCAAATAACACCTTTGAGGTAGTTTCTAGCAGTGTTCCTTCGATATAGACAACTTCTCCTCCTGCTAATTTCCCACTATTAGGAGATATTGAAGTGATGCTCAACTTCTCAACAATTGGTTCATCGTATGTGTATCCTGCTGGAATAACCAGACTAGTACCATCTGGATTTTCTAGAGCCATATCTACCGGACCGGCCACTGTAGCAGGTGGCGCAACCACCACCACATATCCTTTATTATAGTATTTGGAACTAGTGGCATAATTATCACCAAATTTGACCCTTATACCATTCATGAAATAATCGCCATATAAAAATACTGACGTTCCACCTACATAAGGCCCGGAATTAGGTGTATAACTTGAAACTACAGGATCAGCAAGATATGTGTAATCTCCCGTAGCAAACTGTCCATCAGTATTAATAACCTTTACCGTAGCAGGGCCTTGATTACCTGCAACTGTCTTGATAACAAGCTGGTTCTCATTAATGTATTGTACGTCGGCTACTGTTTTATTTCCCATCATAACGGTTGGATTAGGCTGGAAGTTAGTACCGTTGATAGTGACCGTTTCTCCACCGAGCGGATGGCCAGTGCTTTTCTCAATTGAAGTTATAGACGGTGGAAGAAGCTTTACATTTAGCTTTGCACTTGGTATTGCTTTACTTCTTGCGGCGCCTGCGTAGTCATTGTAGGTAATTGCTGAGGCAGATGAGGAAACAGATAAACTACCATATTTTTTCTTATCTACCGGCCGAATCTTGTATTTAAACACTAAATCATTGTTTTTCAACTCCAAAAAGCTCCATGTTAAAGTATTGCCGTTTTGTACAGGTTGCGGAATATTATTATCATAGCTTCCTGGTACAATCTCAAAGTCCTCCGAGACTATATCTGATACAACAACGTTATATGCACTTGCTACCCCGATCTCAGCAACAATGGCAGCATATATTTCTGCTAAACCAGTGGAACCTAATACAAAGTGATGATGCGAGTTTGTCGTTGCCATCTGCTTAAGCAACTCATTCGGTGCACTTGTGTCAGGATTATCATTAGGTCCCAATAAAGCAATCGTGTAAAAAACAATACCTGCATCCTTTGCAGCTTGCGCTCTTTCCAGAGCCGCTTGAGATGAATTAGCTTCACCATCTGTCATAATCACGATGACAGGCTGTGCCTCAGGTCTATGGCTACTTAATAATGTAATCGCTTGGTCAATAGCATAACCCGTTTCAGTTCCACCTGAAGCTACAATTGGATCAATAAATTGTTTAGCAGCAGCTGTATCAGTTGTTAATGGAAGGCTGCTAGTCTCTGCTACAGAACTATATCCAACGATCCCCACCTGATGCTTAGTCATATCCATCAAGTCTATGAATCCTTTGGCTGCATTCTTTGCTGCATTAATTCGGTTATCTGTTTGCATACTTCCAGATTTATCAATAATCAAAATAACATCGTTTGGCATGATTACATTAGAAGGAGGCGTTCCCTTGATATTTAATGATACTTCTGCTTCTTCCTCAACTGTAATAGTTGTTGGATTAACAACCTTTGTCACGGATACATAATCTGCAACTGCAGCTTCTGACATGGTGAGAAATCCAAACATGCCTGTAAACACCAATAAAAATGATAAAACTAGTAGTTTAAAGTTTTTTCGCATACTCATACCTTCTTTCTTATTTAAATTCCTTCAGTATCAAGCCTTTTGATCAAAAAAAATAGACTCGTGTGAAGAAGGTTGTTGAACTACTATTTTTTCTTGTCCTTCTAATTTGTCTTTTTCTAGTTCTACAAACTCTGAAATGCGTAAGTTCATACTTTGCAGTTCCCTTAATATCTGATTACGTTCTGAATAAGATGGTGCATTCCTTTCTAACGCGTAAATAGATGAAAATAGCTGATCTACTTCCACCTCTATAGAAAGAAAATAATCCACGTCTCTTTTCGCCAGAATATCCCGGTAAATTTTATGAATCCTTTGAAGATATTCTAATTCCTTAGCATCTATCGGACTGAGACTGATCATAAGGAGTCCCCCGGTTTCAATGATTGTATTGCCAATTTCCACGTGTCAACCATCGATTGGCCGAATTCCAGAACTTCATCTAATATTGCTACATCTTTTGAAATCAAAAAATTAGCTAATCTATTATTATAGTACCAGTACAATTCATAAAGATTTTTAGATATATCATAATCCATATTGAGAGTAATAATGAGTTCATTTAAAATATCTTTTGCTTTAAAGACTTGTATCCTCATTTCATCAACAAGTCCTTTGGATAGAAGATTTTTTGATATCATAAGTTTCTTGCAAAACTCTTCATACAATATCAACGTAAGTTCTCCTGGACTTGCCGTTTCAACTCGGACTTTAAGATAGTTTAACTGATAGTCTTGTATGGACATGTATATCCCCTCTAACCTTGTAATGTCTAACCAATAAATTAAAGTGAACTTAATTGTGAACTTATCCACGAGCTTTGATTATTTAAGTTCTGCATTGCCTTTTCCATTGCCGCAAACTGTTTTTCGTATCTAGTTTGAACTCTACTTAGTCGCTCATTCATCGTGTAGATGCTTGAATTTAAGTATTTCAGGTTCTGTCCAATGGTACTAGAGTCAACTGTATCCGATAGTGAACTTGCCCCTATCTTGGATCCCATTTTAGAAATCGCTTGATCTAGATCAAGTTTAATACGCTCTGCAAAACCCATCTCAGATTTAAGTTTAGGATCGCTAGTCGATGTCGCCGTAAATAAAGCTTTAACTCCTTCCGGATCGTTTTGGAGAACCTCTTCCAGTTTAGCCACATCAATATGAAGCTTACCGTTCTCTTTATACGCATCCTTGCCACTGGCTGTAGTTATTCCAATGTAACTAAGCGTGTTTTTACCCTGAGGTAAACCCTCAATTGCATTCATGAAGGAGTGTCTCAAGGTTGTCAAGGTGGCTTTCAGCATATCATCATTACTCAACAAACCAGATTTAGCTTTCTTCTCCCATGCCGTAATTTCGCTCTCTTTCATTGCTTCTTTTTGTTCATCCGTTAAAGGCTTATAGTCCCGGCTTTTTTTCTCAACTAATTTTGAATTAACCGTGTCGATAATTTCGTTATACTTATTAACAAAATCCGTTATTTTATTAACAATAGTGCTCTTATCCTGTGCCACGTCTACAGAAACAGCCGTATTTGAAACTCCTTTGAGAGAGAATGTGACGCCATTAAAGGTAAATGAATTACTAGCCATTGACATCGTTGTTCCATTAATCTCAACTGAAGCATCTTTGCCATACGTAACAGCGGTCGTTCCCACTCCTAAACTATTCTTTAAAGCATCTGAATCATCTGTAATAGTAATAGCTGAGGATTTCCCTACTTGCTTAGTAGAGAGCATGAGTCGCTTATTTGCTTCATCATAGCTTGCAATAATTCCAGTGCCCGATTTATTGATATCATCCAAAATTGATTGTCTTGTTGAAGTAGCTGTAACTGTAATCGTCTTGGTTCCATCTGGACCTGTGATAGTGAAATCTCCTGGAGTAGATACTACATCTGTCAGGCTCTCATTCGCTGATAGCGGTTCACCTACAACAATTGCCGAAGATGCAAGGCTATTAACTTTGACAGAATAGCTGCCATCTATAGCCCCATTATTGGCCTGCGCTGTAACAACACTTGAATTATTTGAAGTAGCAGCCTTCTTATTAAACGAAGATTCAAATCTTAATCCATCGGTCAAATTTCTTAATGATGAGTATAATGTATTAATTTCCTTATACTGTTCTCTTTTCCACATAAGTAGCTGTTTGGATTGCTGTAATTTAGTAAGTGGAAGTTGCTCTACTCTCATTAAATCTTTAATAATTGAATCTGTGTCTAAACCTGATGCCATTCCTGTAAATTTTATTGTGCTGGTATTAATAGCCATATAACCCCTCCTTATCCGAGTTTTGTGTCAATAAACAAACCCATTTGTTCACATAAGTTATATACTAGATCCAACCACTTTTCCGGTGGGATTTCCTTAACAACTTCATTGGTCTGCGTGTCAACAAGCTTAACCATCATTTGATTTGTTAACTCGTGAAATGAGACCTCTAATCGCGTCTCAGTTTTTTCAAGCACTTGATTCCCACGTTCAATGAGCGCGCCTAATTTCTTTTCATTAACCTGCTGTAGAATCCCATTGTATGTATTCTGCCCTTCACTAGACACAACACTCTGTTTGTTTCGTCCAAGTTCAGGGAAGTTAGAAGGCATTTGAGAAAGACTCTCAATCCTCATCACAATCTACTCCCATACAATTTTATATAAAAAAAACCGACCGGGTATCCGGCCGGTTCTCTAAACCAATTAACGAAGTAATTGAAGCACACCTTGCGGTTGTTGATTCGCTTGAGCCAACATAGCAGTTGCTGCTTGTTGAAGAATTCCTGTCTTAGTGAATTCGCTCATTTCTTTAGCCATGTCTACATCACGAATACGGGATTCAGCAGCTTGCAAGTTCTCCGAAGTTGTCCCCAAGTTGTTAATGGTGTGTTCCAAACGGTTTTGAACAGCACCCAAGTTCGATCTCAATTCAGAAACAGTATTGATTGCCTCTGTAACTTTTGTCATATTCGCTTTAGCCGTAGCGTTCGTTCCATCAAGTGCTGTTAAACTTGTAGCATCCACTTTAAGAGTAAGAGCATCAGCAGCTTCAAATGTCACAGTAATTGTTTCGTCAGCGTTGGCACCAACTTGGAATACAACATCAGTAGTATCTCCGTTAAGCAATTTCTTTGTATTGAATTGAGTTTGCTCAGAGATCGAATCAATTTGTGCAGACAATTGAGTGATTTCCGTATCGATTTTAGCACTATCAGCACTAGTCAATGTTTCGTTAGCTGCTTGTGTATAAAGTTCGCCCATACGTTGAAGCATTGCATGAGTTTCATTCAAAGCACCTTCAGCTGTTTGGATCATAGAAATACCGTCCAAAGCATTTTTAGAAGCTTGCTCAAGACCACGGATTTGGTTACGCATTTTCTCCGAGATTGCCAGACCAGCAGCATCATCAGCTGCACGGTTAATGCGATATCCAGAAGATAATTTCTCTAAAGATTTGCTTTGTTGTGTGTTGTTTGTAGCCAATTGACGTTGTGTGTTGTAAGAAGCAATATTGTGATTAATACGCATGATATAATTCCTCCTTGGAATGTGTTGGTGATCAGCATCCTTGCTTCACCCTATTGTGATCGGGACATGGCGTTCGGCCGTCACTGCCATGTCTTTCGACCCATATTATATTTATCGGAAAGTTTGCTCTATTGTTTATAGCAGAATATTAATTTCTTAAAATATTTATTTCTTTTTTCTTGGAATGATAGTCTGTAATATATCTGAAATGTTTTCATTGAATTCAACCGCATTTTGATTCTGTTGCTTGATAGCTTCATAAATTTCTTCACGATAAATAGTTACATTCGCAGGGGCCTCAATGCCAATTCTGACCTGATCACCGTTCACTTCGATAACTGAAAGAACAATGTTATCATTAATCATGATCTTCTGACCTTTATTTCTTGACAGAATCAGCATCAAAATCAGCCCCTTTCTTCTCTCTTAACAATGGCTGCTGTGTCATGTAACCTACCTGATCTAAAACAATTTGTGCTGCACTATTATTAGACTTATTGATGACAATAGGCGCTTTTAAATTGCAGGATATATCATCTGCAGATCGGACTGTAACAATAACCATCACGATTATATCAGATTCATCAGAAGCGGCTAATGTTTCTATCCATTGTGGTTCAAGCCGAAATTCATATTCAGGAAAAAAACAAAAGGATCCGTAACAATAAAACTCAAATTTTCATTTTCTACCGACTGCAAAAATTCAAATGGACCATTCTTATCTTCAGATGGCAGTAAGACATAATTCTTCAAATCCCCGAATCCTAATATTGGACTCTCAAATACTATCATTTGATTGCTTTCTATCTCGATTTGACCGAATCTCTTTGTGTTAACAACCATCGTTGTTCCTCCTTCATTAAAAACAATAGCTATAATGAAACTAGTTTCATTATAGCTATTGTATATCTACAACTAGACAACTGCATCAAGCTGTTTACCCGTCGCCGACATAAATATAAAGTTTTGATTAATTAAATATGGGTTTACCTTACCTGGGTAGTAGTCTATAACAGGTTTAAACGTATCCGGGTTAAAGCTAACCCCCCCAGGAATATAGTTGGTTTGTACTTGACCCGGAATATAAGTAATATCCACATTATCATACCCCGGATCACCTGTTATCTCGACCCTTGGTCGTTCTTCGAACACATTATTTCTCGCGATTTCCGCAAATACATTACCACCCTCATGAGTAGCCATCATACGGTCCCCATTCTGGGCTATCTTTCCAATGTTCTGCATTGAAATCTGAAGAGAAGACTGTGCTATTCTATCTGTAACCTCTTCAAAGCGAGCCTTGCCTAAAGCTGACCACGCCTTGCGTGAATCAATCTCCAATGTTCCCTTAGCTTGCTCCACCTCTAGGATGGCCTTCTTCTGGGTCATATTTATGGATGGTCTAGGCTGTTCTATACTCTGTTGGCCCTTCGTTATTTGAAGACCAATTTGTGAGTATCCTTGCTGAATTTGTATCTGGGGGATATTCATATATATCCTCCTTTATCTTAGGAAATCCAACAAACTTGGACGAATGATTCTAGCCATAGTATCTAAAGAAGCCTGATAAACACTCTCCGATGTCTTGAGATCAATAATGACTTTGGAAATATCCGCATCTTCCACTTTCGATTGTAAATCCATGTAGTTAATGTTTAAATCGCCAAGTCTATTAAGAGTAAACTCCAGACGATTTTGTTTCCCCCCCATCTCGGCTTGAGACGTAATTGTCGTCTCCAAATTCTTTTGCAGTGAAGGAATGGCACTTTGTATACCTGCTGTATCGTCCGCCAGTAATGCCTTTTTAAAATTGTCTACCACAGCAAATATTCCCGAGGCGTCTCCGTAGGCTCCAAATACTTTTTCGCCCAACGTATTCACAGATACCGTGATTCCAGCACCAACTTGATACCTTACTTCGCCATTATCCAGGGCATATGCAGTTTGCGTTGGATCATCTGGGAATGGTCTCTCATCGGTTCTCTCACCATTAAAAATATACTTTCCTTTGAATTGTGAGTTACCAAGAGAAACAAGTTGCTGAAATAACTGATCCACTTCTGCTGCTATGTTTTCCCGTGCATCCGCTGGAACTGTATCCGTACCACCTTGAACTGCTAATTCTGAAAGTTTTTGAATAATTTGTGTGACCTCGGTCATGACTGTATCTCCGTATTTCAACCACGAATCCGCATCCTCCGCATTTTGCTCAAACTGCGTCGTAGCAGTAATCTGGCCACGATACTGGAGCGCACTGGCTACACCAACGGGATCGTCGGAAGGACGATTGATTCTGCGCTGGGTCATCATTTGTTCCTGATACTTATCCAGTCTGCGATAGTTACCTTGCAAACCACTCATCATGGAACTAGTCATCATGGATTGGGTTATGCGCATAATTTATTCCTCCTATCTGCCGACAACGCCGGTACCGTTAATTAATTTGTCCAGCATCTCATCAATGGTAGTAACCACACGTGATGATGCGCTGTAAGCATGCTGGAAGCGGATAAGATCCGACATCTCTTCATCAAGCGATACACTGCTAATGGATAGACGCAGTGTGTCTGCATGCTCAACCAACAGCGTGCCGTTCTCCACCATCTTGATGGCGTTACTGCTGTCCGTGCCTAATTTGGAGATGACGGACTGCAGGTATCCTTCAAAGTTCGTAATATCCGTTACCGCACCGTTACTGTTGTTCGGATTGAAACTAAACGTACGTTCGGACAATCCGGCGATCAGAAGCGCCATGCCGCCGTTACCTTTGAGAACGACCTCAGAGGTTGTTCCATCCGGATTGGTTTTCATTTCGGTCCGCAGGGAAGCCCCGATGTTCTTCAGATCAGATTGGATCGTCTGGCTTAATCTCATATTACCAGCCGTAATTGGCCCGCCGTTAGCAGAGACAAAGAAGTCGCCACCAGTTGTGGCCGGCTCATTGAGGGTATAACCTAACTTATGTAATCCGTTAAGGCCATCAACCGTATGCTTGGTATCCTCAGCGAGCTTACGTGGATTATTCGCATCCATAACCGCATTCGGTATGTTGACACCTGGAGGAAGAATAGTTCCAGCGGGCAGTGTCACTTCCACCTTTCCTGTAGCCAGTGTATTGGCCATAATGTTCAACTGGGTAATATACCCTTGAACATGTACATCTCGAGAGGTCACATAACCAGCAATCTCCCCGCCGGTCAATGCGCCGGCAATAGCGTTAGTAATTGGGGTGAACGTCATATCGTCAACCACGACCTGGTTGCCAAACGTCACTTGATAAACGTCCCCGGTCTCCGTGACATTGACGTTTCCGAGCAATGATAGCTGATCAACGAGCAGATCCCGCTTATCGCGCAGATCGTTGGCGTTATCGCCAAGACCCTCAATCCGTTTAATGCTTTGCGTCAATTCAGCCACTTGCTCAATATAGTTATTAGCTTCCGCTACCTTGGTGTCGATGCGGGATGTCAAGTTGTTGCTGAGCGTATCCAATTGGGAGTAAATATGGTTAAACGTCTCCGTCAAAGCGATCGCTTTCTGTTGAACTGCCATACGAGCAGACAAATCGGTGTCACTTGGATTCTTGCTCAGCGTCTGCCAAGCCGTCCAGAACTCTGCAATACTTGCGCTCAGGCTGCTGTCCGAAGGCTCGTTAAAAATCCCCTCAATATTTGAAAGCGTCTCTTGCTGAACGCTCCATGTCGACAAATTCGTGTTCTGATTGCGGTATTCGATATCCAGCAGGAAATCCCGAACCCGCTGAATACTCTCCGCTTCTACGCCCATCCCGAGCTGACCGGCCGCTTGAGAACGCTGCAATCCCGGAAAAGCGATCGGATTAGCTGCAACCAGGCGGGTTGTCTGTCGGGAATATCCCGGCGTATTCGCGTTCGTAACGTTATGACCAGCTGTGTTAAGTGCAGCTTGCTGGGCAATCAAGCCCCTCTTTCCGATTTCGAGCAAATGAAATGTGGATCTCATCTACATTTTCCTTTCTGCTTATGCCCTGGTATCAAACATGCTTCGGCCTTTGCCCGCCGGATTCTGATGTTGCGGATGCTGGTAAAGCATATCATCCTCCGGACGGCTGACTAATAAATTCAAACTATAATCTATGAATGCCAGAGACTGCTCAATCAATTCCCGGTTCATGGCATTCAGTTCTTTGAGCTCCATAAGCCTGTCCATCAATTGCTGCTGCACATTCTGCAGCTCTGTTTTTTCATCCGGGTTAAATACAAGACGAGTCATTTCAGTAACCGTCAGCTGAAGCTGGGAGCGGATGCCCTTCTCACGCAAAAAATCATCTGCGGCACCTTGACGCAGCGCTTCCGTTTCCGCCACCTGCTTCAGCAGGCGGTTCTCCTTGGTCATGACCGCTGTAAGACGTTCCACATCGTTATCCAGAATGGCTTGCCTTTTATCTTTCCCTGCCTCTATGAGCTGCTGATGCAGCTCATCCTGACGCTTCATATATTCGATTATGGATCTAGCACTCACTTGGACTCACCTGATCTATTGTAGGATTGAAAATACGGGAGTAATTTGTCTGCCAAACGATCAACCGGCACTTCATATGTGCCGTTGGTTACAGCTTCCTTCAAACGCTGGATCTTCTCCGCGCGTTCCGGATCCTGTACTTTACTCTGTGCACTCAGTTCCATCGCCTCCGGGGAGATTGATACTTCATCCTTGCGGCGTTTCTTCTTATCGATATGCTGCATCTCCCGAGATTCAATATTCCGTTGATACGAATTGATGCCGTTCACACGTCCCGATTCGTTAATCTTCACGCCCTATTCACCTCACTTAAAATAAAAGACCGATAAGCTTTACTAAGTTTATCGGCCGGATATGAAACATTGTTAATAGTTCAAAAGTTAGTATTTGCGCAGTTTATCGACTGCACTATAAGTCTCTCTGTCTTTGCGGGACCCAGGCTGATGTTCCTGGTCGCCGGCAGCCGCCTGCCTTAGCTCCCTCGTTAATCGCGTCCGGCAGGACTCGCACATATTGCTCTCGCGAATCAACGTTCCGCACACTTCGCAAGGATACGCCAGGTTCGGCGCGTTCGCAATCGAGATCCGGCCTTCCTTGATAAACTTCGTAATCTGCCGCACGGATACTTCCGTAGCCTCAGATACCTCATGGATGGTTGCGCCTTTTTGCTCACGCAGGAAGGTTGCGCATTTCTCGTATTCCTTCTCAATCACTTTCATGCATTCAGGACACATTTCCCGAATATTCACCGTATATAACTTGCCGCACCGAGGGCAATTCCCCAAATTCATGCTCAACAACCTCCATGCCACATAGAACCTTTGATACCCCTAGATTACATTATCTGAGGGCTTACGTCTATCATTCGAAAGGAGAATCCACATATTTTTCCTATTTCGGTTGTTTATGAGCGGGCCCAGGTTAAACTATAAATCTCGATAGGCATTTTCAAGAAGGATTCGTATCCTCGCAAAACCTGCGCGCAAGCGTTAATCGTACTCCCGGTGGTATAAATATCATCGACGAGTAATATACGAAGTGGCCCCATGATCGGTAATATCTCCTCTGGAGAACCAATATTCGCTGCGCCCAGCTTACTTATAGACCTCAACACTTCGGGTGCATGCTGTAACGCGCCAAAAACACCCTCCATATCCTTTAGCCGGTCCATCCGGCTCTTAAAACTCTGTTTATTCGTGTGACGGTTACGTTCCAGCAACGGAACATAAGGAGTTTTTATGCTAGCCGCAAGCCCCTTTGCCAGCACTTCCGCTTGATTGAAGCCCCTCTCCCGCAGCCTTTCCTGGCTAACCGGAACCGAAGTAACCGCATGTATGCTCCAGGGTACACTATGCGCGTTCCGCAAACGATGATCACCCAGACGGACGTTCGCCTCTCGATGGAACATCGTAAAGGCTCTCAGCATCATCTCGACCAAAAGAGGCGCGTACCGCTCATTCCCCCTATATTTATATTGGGCCAGCCACTCCCTCATCTGCGCGTCATAGGTTACCGCACTCCGATTCGAAACAAAGCTCCGATCGTTCACGCCTAATCGAGTACAGTCGGGACAACCGATTCCCCGCCCACATCGCAAGCATCGGGGTTTGAAAATCCATGGGATCTGCCGATAACAGGCATGGCATATCCCCGGAAGTTCCTGGTTACATGAGCCTATTTTTCCGCAAGTGAGGCAGATCTCGTCCATCGGTTTTAGCAAACGATGCATGTGCCCGAGGAGTTGGCTTAAGACGTTGGATATCAAATACAAACCTTCCTTTCTTGGTTAGATTGAAAAAAGAATGCCACTCTGGGATAAAAGACTACAGAGTGGATATACAGTACGTACATATCGCCATTGCAGCCACTGATATAACCTTTTATTTCGCTTATATTGAATGTGTTAAATGATTCGGGATTAATATCTACTTGCGCTTTGGCCGCGAACCCTCGATTCGGATGAAAATCAGTCACTAAACCTCCATTCGCAGAAGCTGTTGAAGCCCTCGATCCATTACCATGTCAACAACAGTCATCTCGGTCATCTATTATCCTCGTTATGTAAGGATGGTTTGGAGTTAAAAGAATCTGAGAACTATGAGAGACATTGGGGACCTAAGAGAATCTAAGAAATCCAATAGACTATAAGAATCTATGGAAGACTGCGAGTATCTGTGAGAGATGAGAGTGTATGGGAACTAAAAGTATCTATGTGAATCTATTAGATTCCATAAGGTACCATGAGATTATATCAGGAGGACGAGAACTCTTATTAACGCTCATACGCTGGCTCACAGTCACCCCCTTATTTACCCGACAATTCTTGAACTTGTCGTAAATATCCGCCCTTACCAGCGATTCGATTCATAGCCTTGATTTGCCGAACTGCCGAGCTTTGGCACCTGGTCCATTGCGGCGCAGCAAACACTACCCGTCCTGCCGGATCATCCTTGGATCGGCCCGCACGTCCAGCCATCTGTATCAAGGCCGCTTCATCAAATAGCTCGCTATCTGCATCCAAAATAAAAACATCACTCTTGGGAACCGTTACCCCGCGTTCAAGAATGGTTGTTGTCACCAGCAAGCGAATCTCGCGGTTTCGGAAGGACATCACTTTGCCCGCCCGCTCCGGGTCGATGGATGAAGTCCCTTCAATCGGCATATGGGCAATCGCCTTGCGGAGCAGTTCCAGAATAGGATCAATATGCTTGATCCGGGAAACGAACAGGAACACTTGAGCTCCGCGTCTCAGAGAGGCACTCAGGCTGCGAACCAGGAGTGGGGAAAGCTTTTTTTCTTGAAGACAGCGGCTCACCGCAAACATTTTCAGTTTCTGAGGAACGGGTAACGGATGACCATGGAAGCGTGCGGGAACTTTCGCATGTGGCAATCGGCCAGCAGCTGCTTCGCGCTGTAGAGGCGTTGGCGGGGTAGCTGACAGATAGATATATTTCCCCCCTGGTTTGCAAGCACCCTTGGCCGCGTAATCCAGCATCGGATCGTTATGATAGGGAAAGGCATCAATCTCGTCGATCACGACCAGATCAAAAGCTCCCCTGAATCGCAGCAGCTGATGCGTCGTTGCCAGCGTGATGCTCCCCCGCTTCCAACGCTCCGGACTTCCGCCATATAACGTGACCACCGTCTCCTCGGGAAAAGCCTTCGATAACCGAGGTGCCAACTCCAGCACCACATCCCGCCTTGGCGCGGCGACCAAGACGCGTCCGTCCGCATCCAGAATGGACTGCAGCAGCGGAAAGATCATTTCGGTCTTTCCGGCACCAGTCACCGCCCAGATGAGAAACCGGGCGGCAGCCCCCGCGGAGCCCCCTGCGGGCGGGTCCGCCAAAAACCGCAGCGCAGCGCCAGCGGCGGCGCTCTGCGCTGCGCTAAGCCCCCACCGGCCCAAGGCCGCGGTGGGGGAACCCCCGGCCGTGCCCCGCACGGCCGACCCTGCTGAGCCATGCAGCAGCAGGGCACAAGCGCGGCTGCGCCCCATCGCGAGGCAGGCCTCGCAATAGGCGCAAACCGCCGAGCCGCACGCGGCGCATGCCGTGCGGCTCTTGGCCTCGCTGCCGCAGCGCCGGCAGCGGGGGGCCATGGCCCGGCGGCAGAGCCAGCCGGGCCCTCTGCGCGGGGCGGGCTGTGCCAGCCCCGCTTCCAAACGCAGGCGGCCCAGCAGGACGCCGAGCTGGGCCGCAGCGCACCAGTCGCTCGTGCCCACGGCGACCTCCCCTAGCAATGCCTCGACCTCGCCGGCAAGCAATGCTCGTCCGGCCATGCACTCGATCAGCAGCTCAGCCTGCTGCACCAGTGCATCCCAGCCCACTAGCACGGCTCCCTTCTCGATCAGGGAACTTAGATAAGTCCCATCCAACAGTTGGGTTTCCTGCAACAAGGCGCTCCATTTCGACCTATTTCCCTCCGGCTCTTGCAGTAAAAGCGGGCTTAATGCCTGATACATATATCTCTGCCAATCTGGCCTCTCCCATCGATCCATGTCTGGAATCGGCTGAAATCTCTCTTGGATTTCAACGGCCCATCCCAGTGGTACTCGAGAGGACAGCAGCACCAATAACGGTGTACCGGCCCTTTCGTCCGCCTTTCTCATTCTTCCATACCACCATTGAAGATCCACCCTCATATCCAGCGAGAGATAGCAATTCCATTTCTCTGCTTCTCGAATGGCATAAATGGCAATCTGCATGACATCAACTCCAATATTGAGACGTATAAACAGCTCAAAAGATCATTTATGGGTACTGGAACTTGGTAGTTTACAACATGCTTCAGTTGCTTTTCAGATCCTCCTTTCATAAAAAAACTGGTGAATCTAATACCAGTCGGGGAAGCATTGTATGAAAGATTCGATAGAGCTCCGTGAATAGCTATTTAATTGGGCTTCTTTCTCAAATACCTAGCTTCCTCATCTTCAACAACTCAAACCCGAGTTCTAGTTAGTTCTCAATCAATATAGATGCACCATCGTCCTGATCTAACTGCAGTGACTTCCATTTCATATTTGTTTCTCACCTCAACGCCCAGATCACCCAAACCAAAACATCTCCATTGCACAACAACTTTTGTCGATTACTGTCACAGCTACGATTTATTAGCATCTGATCTCTACATCTTCCACCCCAATACGCCAATAAACGCAAAAAGCACAGCCCTCGCTATACGCTCGGAGTGTGCTTCACGCCTTCAACAATATGAGTATCATCCCGGGAACCAAAACAACTTGCCGATGTTTATCCCTGTACATATGGAATCTGAACAGCCTCCATCGGGTTTCTCAGATCGACCCGTATAACTTCATCTTCATTTGGGTCGACATCCGTTTCTTGTGATGACGGATCACCGGATCTCCAAGTCCCGTATACCAGTTCAATTCCGGACAAATGAGTCAATCTCTTGACAATCTTTAACGTATCATCATACGACTGGTCATCAAGGACGGTGACGCGCACGCGCGTCCCGCTCAGCAGGGCATACCAGGAAAGGGCTCTCAAATACCATTCCACCTGCCGCTCATGGTTGGACGTGATCAGCACATAATGCCTGCGCCGCCCCGTGCCTTCACTAGCTCTTCGGAGATGACGGGCATGCACGATATGAACCAGAGCAACAGCGATCCCGTACACCGCGAGTATCCACAGCAATTGGGCAACCATGAGACTCACCTCCTTCTCTTATCAACAATATATGCTGACCAGGAAAGGACGGTGACAGTTATGTAACCGGTGCCCACACGGAACTTGTCGGGAACGGCTTATTTGCCATAAGGAAGACGTTTCGACATTCCCTCTACAAGATAGGCCGCCGTTCTTGCGATACCAATAAAGCCCTCGCACTTTAATCAATAACAGACAGCGGTATAAGCAGTTGTTCATTATGTATGCTAGTTACCGAAAGAGTTCAGCCATGCTGTAAATCCCTAATGATCATAACAAAAAGGAACCGCCCTTGGCAGTTCCCTCCCTATGTAAGACGCGTCCGTGCATTCGGATCGGCGATTACAACGTCACCCAGCCATATTTGATCGAGTTGATAACCGCTTGCGTACGGTCGTCCACTTCCATCTTCTGCAGGATGCTGCTGACGTGGTTTTTTACAGTTTTTTCACTAATGAACAGGTATTCCCCAATCATCTTGTTGCTCTTGCCTTCGGCCATTAGTCTAAGCACTTCCGCTTCGCGCCTTGTCAATGGGTTGTTCTCGCCTGCCACAAACTTGACTCCAGCTTCACGCGAACCGCTCTCCGCCATCGCGCCTGCTTCGTTTACATACGTCATCCGGCGGAGCTGGTGGATCAGCTTGCCCGTTACTTTCGGATGGATAAATGCATATCCCTCATGTACCGAACGAATCGCATTAATCAGTGACTCGGCTTCCATATCCTTCAGGAGGTAACCGTTCGCTCCCTTACGGAGCGTTTCAAACACATAACTTTCGTCGTCATGAATCGACAGAATAATAACTTTGATCTCAGGAAACATTTCACGTAGTTTCTCGGTCGCTTGAACGCCGTTTTCGGTCGGCATGTTGATATCCATCAGCACGATATCCGGCTTCACTTCGTTGCAGAACTCAAGCACTTGAATGCCATCGCCGCATTCGCCGATTACGTCAATGTCGTCCTCCATATTCAGTATGCGTTTCAGACCCTCCCTAAACAGCTGGTGGTCATCCGCTAATAATACTTTGATAATCGTGTTCTCTTTCTCCAAATGTTCCATCCGATTACTCCTTTCTCTTTTCTACGTTCGTCGGGATATGAATCACGATCTTGGTTCCTTGATTCTCGGCTGAATCGATCTCCATTCTCCCTTCGAGCAGCTCAACCCTCTCCCGCATGCCAATTAACCCAAAGTGGTCCTTGCTTTTCTGCTCCAGCAAATCGACATTGAATCCCAGGCCATTGTCCTGTACCACGATTTTGACCAATTGCGCCTGGTAGGTGATTTCAACAAGCACATAAGTCGGGTAAGCATGTTTTGCAGCATTCGAAAGTGCTTCCTGCACCAACCGGTAGATGGCCGCCTCCATCGCAGAAGAGAGACGATGCTCTTTCCCCCGTGTCTCGAAGATCGTGCGGATTTTCGATTTCTCTTCATAATCATGCACATATTTACGCAGTGTGGGGATTAATCCTAGATCATCGAGTGCCATTGGACGCAGATTGAAGATGACTTTTCGCATTTCCTCCAGGCTCGAACGCACCTGGCCCTTCAAATCTACTATTTCGTCCTGCACCATCTTAAATTCCTGCTTTGCAAGCATTCTTTCTACAATTTCCGTCCTAAGAACCAGATTCGCCAGCAATTGCGCAGGTCCATCATGAATCTCTCTGGATATGCGCTTCCGTTCCTCTTCCTGCGCCAGAATAATTTTGAGTCCAATGACCTGTCTGTTCTTCGCAGATTCGATGATTCGGGATACCTGGCCCAGCTCGCCGGACAAGTATTCCAACACCACGCCCATCTGAGATCCGATCGATTCCGCGCGCTCCACCGAGTTCTCGACATTGCGAACCCGCTTCTGCAGCTCATCTCGTCTTGCCTTCAGATACATTTCCTTCTCCCGGTAGATCATGAGGTCAAGCTGAAGCTGCGTTGCTTTCTCATACGCCTGCTTGATGTCCTCTTCCTTGTACCGGACGAAATCTCGGCTGACCTCGGTCAGCCGGATCCGGGATCGGCGGTAGTTCAGCTCCAGCTGATCCACCTTTTCTAAGGTTTCCGTCGTTTCTTTTAATGTCCGCTGCAGTTCATGATTGAGAGACGCGAGCTCCTGCCGCGACGCCTCCAATATTTCGAACATTTGGTATTTGCTGTCCTCCATCACTTTGATGGCATTTTTTATGACACGGTCGATGGCATCGGCTTGATAATCCACGCACTCTACTCCATTTCTAACGTTTCATATACATATCATACCATATCATGATTCGATCGTAACGGTCTTCGTGTTCTTGTCCCATTTTACTTTAAGGCCTAATTGCTCGGAAACGAGACGAAGAGGGACCAAAGTCCTACCGCCTTGAACCATAGGTGCCACAGCCGCCGAACTGCGTTTACCGTTGAGGATGAATTCCTTTTTGCCTACCGTCAATTCCATGAGCATGCCGCCTCTCAGGACGCCTACCCGCTGCGCGGATTGGTTCCAGGTCGCTTGCCCGCCGAAGGCGTCGAGCACATGCTTAATCGGAACATAGGTCGTTCCATTCTTCAGGATTGGTGCCGAATCGATTGCCACTTTCGAACCATTCAGCATGAGCGATTTTTGCCCAATGGTCATGACCGCTTTACCCGTTGGAAGTCCTTCATTTCCTGAAAGAGACGGCATCGTGAAGCGAATATCGTCAAAAGACACGGCTCCAGTCAATGCACGCTCGTCCTGACCCTCTTCCACGTTCACGACATAAAGCCGCTTCATCTGAGCCGGGAACGCAATGTTATATCCGCTCAAATCGATGCTCAGCGTCTTCCAGCCGCTCCAATCAATGGCCTTAGCCAGATCGACATACACGGTTTTCCCGTTATTGTCCTTGAGCTCCGCACGCAGCCAATTCAGGCTGTTATCTCCCTCCACGTCAATCGTCATCGACGTTGCCTGTGCAGGAATCGTTTTGCCTGTCGTGCCATTCAGCTCGGCATAAGCGTACATTTTTTGTCCCAGCCCGCCTGTCATATCATAGGTTAGGTTCAAGACTTTGGAGGTTGCCTTTGTTCCGCTGCCATTTTGGATCGCTGCCGTCCCGGTAACTGCAGGCACGTTGGTCGTGAACTTCACCGGGTAATTCACATTCTCGAAGTTCTCCCACGTGCTCTCGCCTGCTGCCGACAAAATAACGACTGTGCTAAATCCGTCATATCGTGCGATGGCATAACCGACTTTCGTATTGCTGTTCACGGAGGATACGGTCAGGCGGCCGTCTTTGACGCTGCCTTTGAAGCCGATAAACTCCCATTTCAGCGCGCTGCTCGGAACCTCCAAGCTTTGGCCGCTGCTCGTTACGGCGGTTACCGGTACGGAAACGCTCGTTCCAGCCTGCAGCGGTGCACTGGAAACGCCTGTAGTCAAGGCAACGAGATCATCTGCACCCAGCACCTTCACTTGCATCGTTGCCTTCGTGCTGCCGCTTACCGCCGTCAGGGTCGATGTGCCCGGCTTTGTCGCTTTTATGCTCTGACCGTTAACCGCAAGGTTGCCATTGCTGGATTTCCAGGTCGGTTTAATCGAGCCAGCCTCAATGGGATTATAGTAGGTATCATAGCCCTTGAGTTCATACGTGCCGATTTGCCCAATCAGCAGTGTGTTGCTGCCGCTTACCTTCAAGCCCTTCAAGCTGCCTTGAGGTGCCGTCGAGAACACGCCGAGTGCATTAACGATGCTTCGCTGCGTCGTTCCGTACTCCGTGTTGAAGGTCAGCTGGGTATTCATCTCGGCTAACGGTCGGTTAACCATCGTTGTCGATCCGCCACCGTCGAGGTTCATTCCCTTCCAAACGCCAACCTTTGTCATGAAATCCTGAAGCTGCTGCAGCGTCATGCCTTTGCTGTTATCGTTGCTCTCCGTAGCGATCAGGTAGGCGTAACGTCCGTCTTTGGAGTAACCCACCGCCGTACGCGCACGATTGCCTCCAAGATCATTCACGTTTCTTGAAAAGGACGTCGCTTTGCCGTTATCCACCAGTATCGTATGTCCGCCAATCATCATCTGCAGATTCGTAGGATCCAGCTTTTGACCGGTCTTTTTCGATACGAGCGCATAATCCGCTTCTAACCTCTGGCCTACGGCCAGGTTGTTCTTCACGAACTCGGCTGCGGCGCCATGCGTACGAAGAATGTAGCTTCCTTCCGGAACTGCCGTAGGTATTCCGGCCATCACCGAAATATCCGTTATGATCCCGTCGGTCACCATCACTTCGGTCGGTGTGCTTGAGCTGTTTTTCGGACGCTCCAGAGCTTTCCATGCACTTGTGTATATATAAGCTGCGTTCACATGGCTGTAATTCGATCCGGTACCTTCGGGTGTATATGCTGTTTTGTTCATGCCTGCCAGCGGGAATGTGGTTCCGTTCTCAGCGGTAATGCTTCCCGAAAAGGCAAACTCGTCCAGGATCGGCTTTCCATCATTCGTTACGGCAAAAGCGTACATGCCCTTAAGATCAGAAGGCGAAGACATCAAAAGACCATTCGAGACTTGCGCGCCCATCGGCGCTCCTTCTCTGCCGGTGTTAAAGAAATCCCCGTTGATCGCTGCTACCGCGCCGTTTTCCTTCGCCATTCCGCCCGTGCTTTGTCTTGTAGTAAATTGATTGCCTTGCCCTGTCATGACATCCAGCTTCACATATTTGTTGTTGAGATCCACCCGGATGACATTCGCCAGCGATTTCGCGCCGGCACTGTTGATATACTGATACTTCATCAAAACCGCGCCGGACGTAATGATTTCCTCACCCAGCTTCTTCGCTGATGTGGTTGCCGCGTATGCTACCGAAGATGTTGATAGATTCCCTATCACTGGTATACCGCTGCTCAGCACAGGGCCCACCCAGATGACCCCGGCCAATGTGATAATCAACCATTTCTTGCCCACGCCTGATTTTGCAGACTTCAGTGTTTTCCCCTGACTAACCATGTAATCGTAACTCTCCCATCTCTCGTTCAACACGGATGCCGAACATATAAAGTCTCTATTTAATAGACTTCATTTTTGAGGAAAAGTTACGAATTTGTTATAAAAAAAACACTTTCGCGTATCGTACACCAAGTCTTAGCAAAATTGTAGCGGCATTTTTTAGGAGTCTATGTAAATCAATCCTATGTTACTATATTTTCATCCAAAAGTAACTAGTTTGTCATAAAGTATATTCCTTTATTACCATTTATTAATTAAAAAAGCCGGCGCCTATACTAGGCATCGGCTTTATAATTATTGCATTTTTGTCATAAATTCTAATTCCATCTCCAGTTTCATCACTACATCTTGAGAGGATTTTAAACACAAAAAGGCATGTGCCTTTTTTCAAAAGAAAAATGGAATGGCACATGCCTAAACTTTATATCCGGAACATATCCTAAAATTACCTTAGTTTACGCCAGCTTGTTCTTTCAGCGCTTCGGCTTTGTCAACCCGTTCCCAAGGCAGATCCAGGTCGGTACGTCCAAAATGTCCGTACGCCGCCGTTTGCTTGTAGATCGGACGACGAAGATCCAGCATACGGATGATTCCAGCCGGACGCAGGTCAAAGTTGTTGCGCACAAGCTCAACCAGCTTCTCTTCGCTTACTTTACCTGTACCATATGTGTCGACACTGATCGACACCGGGTTAGCGACACCGATGGCGTAAGCCAATTGGATTTCGCACTTGTCCGCGAGTCCTGCGGCAACCAGGTTTTTAGCCACGTAGCGCGCCGCGTAAGCAGCGGAACGGTCGACTTTTGTAGGATCCTTACCGGAGAATGCACCGCCGCCATGACGAGCGTAGCCGCCATAGGTGTCCACGATGATTTTGCGGCCAGTCAGACCAGCATCGCCTTGAGGACCGCCGATGACGAAACGTCCGGTAGGGTTGATGAAGTATTTGGTTTCTGCGTCCAGCAATTCAGCCGGCACGACAGGAAGAATGACTTGTTCTTTAATGTCCTTCTGGATTTGCTCCAATGTTGCTTCTTCGGCATGTTGAGTCGATACCACGATTGTATCCACGCGGACCGGCGTATTGCCGTCATACTCGATCGTCACCTGAGTTTTACCGTCCGGACGCAGGTAATCCAGCGTACCGTCTTTACGAACTTCGGACAAACGACGAGCGATACGGTGAGACAATGCAATTGGAAGAGGCATCAGTTCTGGCGTCTCGTTGGTTGCAAAACCAAACATCAGACCTTGGTCACCAGCACCGATGTTCTCGGTTTCCTTGTCCACTTGGGAAGGATCACGATTCTCCAGTGCAGCGTTTACCCCCTGTGCAATATCGGCCGATTGCTCATTCAGCGATGTCAGCACCGCGCATGTATTGGAATCAAAACCGTATTTAGCACGGGTATACCCGATTTCCTTCACGGTATTGCGTACGATGGATGGAATATCCACGTATTCAGATTTAGTGCTAATTTCACCAATGACCAAAACAAGACCAGTCGCAACGGAAACTTCACAAGCTACGCGTGCGTTCGGATCGTTAGCCAAAAAAGCATCGAGTACCGCATCAGAAATCTGGTCACAGATTTTATCCGGATGTCCTTCAGTTACGGACTCAGATGTAAATAAACGTCGCCCTGTTAAAGACATGAGATCAACCTCCCATATGAATAGTATGTGATATATCAAGAGGTCCTACACAAAAAATGAACCTTTTCCGACAGGAAAAGGTTTGAAATGTACAATCCTCAACATGCATATTAACTTATTTGTTACCAGGTGTCAATCCAGTTAGTGAGCTGTTTTTCAAGGATTTTCTTGGGTTTTTCAATCGGATGTTAATCAAGAATAAGTTCCCTATACAATTGAAAAATGACTACAGTCTGCCGAAGAGGCTTTGCTCGGCGTTTTGAACCAAACGCTTCGTGATCTCTCCGCCAACGGATCCGTTCTCGCGGGATGTCAGATGCCCCCATCCAGCACGACGGCTGGAGGAACCTCCCCCGATGGCTCCAAGCTCTGAACCGAATTCCGTATCCGCTCCGTACGAGCTGTTACCATATCCCACCGGTAATCCAAACTCTGCTGCGATTTCGTATTTCATTTGCTTCAGCATTTCACGACTCTCCGGAACCACTTGACGATTACGACTGCTGCGTGCCATGAAAATACACCTCCTGTATTGGTTTTTACAGAAGTAGTATGAGTCGATTTCAAAGCACTCACACGTATAAAACGTTGTCACAACTGGCAATAATTATAAGAGGATTATACTCAACTAAAGTTATTCGCAATGCCGTTGGTCGAAGAGGCAATTTTATCAGGGGCTAACGCCCCTAGTTGCTGACACTATTTAATGGTGTAACCGCCGCGTACCATGACAATCAGATTGCTTGTCTGGCCTTCTTTCACCTGGATACCGCGGCCTTCACGCGGGAAGGAAAGAAGATGGTTCTTAGGCGCCGTTTCACCGTTTAACAGGTCTTTACCATCGGTAAGATCCGCAACGCCGCTAGCGACTTCTGTGTAGATCACAGCATTGCCTGAACGCACGATGAACTCCGTTCCTGCGTCGGCGATTAGAATCTTGCCTGGCTTCAGTGCAACGTTCTTGACTTCATCGGCACCTTGGGATGGTTGGGTAGGATTGGTTGGGTTGGTATTACCCCCACCACCGCCATTCAGTGCTTGCTGGATTTGTTGGTCTACGTAGCTTTTGGTGACGACCGGGTCGTCAGTGGTGCCGGGGGTTGTGCCAGCGCCAGTTACTTGGAGATCCAATAGAGAACCTAACAAAACAGAACCACTTAATATTATTACTCCGGCTGTAATTTTATATTCCTTTTTCAAATTGATTAACTCCTTTTTTTTAATAAAAAAACTGCCCGGAATTAATCCGGACAGTTTTGGTTTAAGAATAAATACTGAATTACTGAATGGTTTCGAAAACTTCTTCAGCAGCATTATCTTCAGTGTCTACAATGGACTTGCCAGAAGGAATGGAAACTTGAGCCTTCGCACCAGCTGGGATTGCTTCCTCAAGCCAGATTTGTGCAGTGTCAGTAGTACCATCCTTAAGGATAGCACCCTTAACTTTCACCGAGGTTCCATTCACAAATACTTTAAATGCATCTGGAGTATAGTAAACTTTGATAGCCTCATTGAATTTAACGTCTACATATACGCTACCTGTTACTGTGGAAGCACTAACTGCTTTAGGTGCAATTCCGTCATTAATAGCTACTGTTTGACCAGCTTCTATTTTGTGACCAAGGTAATCGGCAGTTTGCGGTTTAGGATCAATAGTGAGGTTACCCAGAGCTGCAAGATTCAGGTCATTATTCAAAGTAAATACAACTTTAGTTTTACCATCACTGAATGTAGGTTCTCCAGCTACAGCACGGATACCTGCGAATGTAAAGTCACTAGACACCACGGAAGTGATATTGCCTTTAAATTCTACAGTAACTTTATTAGCTGCAGTAGCTTTAGCGCTCTCTACAGGAATTTCAACACTGTTTTTAATTTCAGTTTGCAATGCGGACAAGTAGTTACCGTTTTGGTCGGCAACATTAGTCACGCGAATGTCTGCACCTGTAAGCTCTGTCTTATAGTTCTCGAAGTCTGCTTTCGGAATAGTAAGACGAACTGTATCAGCGTTTCTCAATGTTGGTTGTGGAGCATTTTTAGTCGGGAATACTTTATAAACATTTCCAGATACAGTTACATAACTGTATTTGTTGATATCAAGTGCAGAACCATTACCGCTCGTTGCAACAGCTCTGTTGAATTGAATATCAATGTAGAGATCATCACGATCAGTGTCATCATACCAAGCTCTTACAAGTTTCAGCTCATCAGTATTAGTTACATCGATGCTGAGAGTTTGTGGAATCATCGTGTTACCGATCGCTGCTCTGTCGCGAATGTTCGATACTTCAAGAGTATATTTACCAGCTGGCAGTTTACCGATGGACTCGATTACTACACGGCTATATACATCTTGGTTTTGTTTGTTTTTAGCCCATACTGGGGTATTAACAGGCTTACCTTTGTTGAAGCCTTTATCCGTAACTACTTCACCTTTAGAGTTTTTCAGGATATAGTTGTCGCGGTTTTTGATGTCATCAGCGTTAACATCTTCAGAGAAGTTAAGAGTCAATGCTGTGCTGTTAGCTTTAACTTCAACATCCACACCGTTTACAGTTGGACGCTCAGTGTCAAGAACAGGAGTTACCTTAGCTTCACGGTTAGCAGAGTTATCACTGTAATCTCTTACACCTTCAAGGTAAATCGTGTTTTCACCAACGCTCAGGCGCTTGCTCTCAGTGCTGAAAGTCAAGACAACAACGTTATCTTTGATTTCAACTTTATCAGCCGTTTTGCTGGAAGAAGTGTGGTAAACCTTATCAACGGACTTCACGGATTCGTTGAATTCAACTTCAACCTTCGTCAAGTCTTTAGTTTTAACGGATACCACTTCTGGAGCTGTTGTATCTTCAGCTACGGTAAACTTCACATCAGTTGGGCTAACTTTGAAACCAGCGTAGTCCTCTACACCTTGAAGGCTCAGCGTGTGCTCGCCAACAGCGATGTTAGTTGTGATGAAGGCAACATTCGGATAAGTAAATTTCACCCAGCCACTTACTGCCTGACCATCGAT
Organism: Paenibacillus sp. HGF5; assembly: GCF_000204455.1. NCBI lineage: Bacteria > Bacillati > Bacillota > Bacilli > Caryophanales > Paenibacillaceae > Paenibacillus > Paenibacillus sp. HGF5. The sequence continues at coordinate 82,603 of NZ_AEXS01000146.1, forward strand.
CTTGTAGTTAGAGATGTTGGAAGCTGTTGTGGATTTAACCGGCTCAGAGAACACTACTTTGAAAGCTTTTGTTCCAAGGCCTTTAACCTCAGTTACTTCTGGAAGTTGAGTATCAACCGCTCTGAATGTAACTGTTTCGTTGAAAGTTTTGGAGCCATCGGAGTTTTTAACACCTTTGATTTCAACTTTAGCGTCTTTTTGTACTGGCAAATCTTGCAAGGAGTTTTGGGCAACCAGCAAAGATACGCTACGTTTGTCAGCAGACAAAGTTGCAGACTCAAAAGTCACGCCAGTAACTTTGTAGTTATCTTCGTTCTCTGCAGATTTAGCTTCAACTTCACCATCGAACTTAACAGTAAGCTCTTTGTAGTTGGTAGCAGATACGGAATCGATCTTAGTAGCTGCAGTTACAACCCAAGTTACGCTTTCAGTGTAGTCGTAGTTGTTGTGGGAGAACTTAACTTCTGTAGCTGTGTTAGCTTTCAAAGCAGTTTCCAGAGTTACTTTAACAACTTCGTTGTTAGCAAGTTTGAACTCAACTACTTTGCCGTCTTCTTTAACTTCATAAGAAACTACAGCTGGTTTTTGTTGAGCCAGGTAGATGGAGTAAGCAACGTCAACCAGTTGGGAACGGGAAGCGTTCGCTTTAGGGTTCGCTTTAGCGTCTACCAGACCAGCGTTGATTGCTGCTTGCACATAACCTTTAGCCCAGTCAGAAGCGTTGTTGTTCGTTTCAGTTGGGATTTCAAGTTTTTGTGCTGTAACGAGAACCTTCGCCATTTCTTGAACGGTGATTTTACCGTTGAAGTCGAAGATCATTTTCGTTGTGTTTTTACCTTCCATCAGACCTGCAGCGTAAACTGCTTCTACGTAAGGAGCTGGCCATTTGTCAGCTTTGTAGTTTTTGTCTTTGAAAGATGCTTTGCCTTCGATTGGCTCAAGACCCATGATACCAACCAGGACTTTAGCGAACTCAGCGCGAGTCATTTCTTTGTCCAGGCCAGCAGTTCCGTCTGGATAACCAGTGAAGATCCCTTTTTCTTTCAGTACATCAAATTTCTGTTGAGTGTTGAGTGCGTCGTCACCGAATGCAACAGAAGCAAACATGGAGAATGCCATTGCTGTAGACAGTGCTACGGATAAAATTTTCTTCATAACCTTTTTTTCTCCTCCTTGAATCATCACTTGATTATTTTCTTTAATTTGGTAGCTCTTATCACTCATTTGTCCTGCACCTCCTTTCCCGAGTTGAGCATAAATCATAAATGATGTCTGTGACGATATCACAGAATCTTGTTAACGAGAGAACACTACATACTAGAATAGATTCCTAATCCTACCTAGGTATTATACAACGAGTCCCCAACACCGTAAAGAACATTTTTCTAATTAATAGACAATCTTCTTGCATCGGATAATCTTGGTTACTTCGTTGGGCTCTACATTATAAACGTTTGATTTTCCAAAAAGTTGCGGCAGTTGCAAAGTTTTTTTAAAATTTTTTTCAAAGTCCCCCAGCTTCATATAACAGCCCTCCATTTACATATTGCGACAACAAAAAAAGACGCCTCATCGGCGTCCTTTGTAGAATGCTAGCGAATCTTCATAGCGAGCTGGATAATCCGCGCGCGCATTTCTGGATTGCTGTGCAGCGTGCTGTACATCTGATCGATCTCCGCTTTATTCGTACGATATGTCTTATCATGTTTAATTGTAGTATGTGACCATTGGATCAACGCATTCTCAGCCGCTGTCATTTCGTTAAATGAATCATGAAAGCCTGTCTCAACAACGAGTCCCTCCATGACTTCCTGAGTTATCTCATCATGAGTGGCACGAGCCAGCTCAATCTTCTTCTCCATCACTTTGGCTTTTTCCTCGAACTTGGTCTTCGCCTTCATGTAGTCGAGCTGCGCTTTTGATAATATCGGCTTCATAAATTCATCTTCACCCTCTAAAAATAGTATGTGCTTCCGCTATTGTAGCGTATTCTACATGAAATTACAAAACAATAGATATTGGTAAACGGTTTCCGCGGGGCATATAACGCCCATAAGATCTTGTTAATTATGACATATATAACCTGTTCATTAAAAGCTGCCCAGGAAAAAACGAGAGCAATGCCAATAGAAATTGGGCATCGGCTCTCGTTCCTTTTGTCATGCAAATCCTAACTTATGAATAATGGCTTACAGCATTTTCAGCTTACTCATCATGCGTTTAACGACGGTTGCCGTATCCGCGCGATTCAGCACCGCATCCGGGTTGAAGTTGTAAGTCGGCTTTCTCTCGCCTTCCTTCAAGCTGTTCGCCACGCCGGTCAGAATGCCGGCCTTGCTTACGGCAAGAATGGCTGGGTAGGAGTAGTTCGACTTGATATTGCCCACATCTTCGAATTGCTTCTGAAGCGCTGCTTTATCTTTTTCGATTTCACCCATCTTCAGGTTCAGCGCGCGTGCGATCATGTTGGCCGCTTCCTCGCGGGTTAGCTCCATATTCGGAGCAAAGCTTCGAGGCGCAATGCCGCGGATGATTCCTTTTCTGGCTGCCGTCTCGATGTAACGATAATCCCACTGCATGCTGTTGACGACACTTTCCTGATAAATGTCATCAAAGGTCAGCTTGTTCTTGTCGGTGTCGTAATCTAGCGGAATATCCAGCAGCTTCACGATAATCGTAGCAAATTCGCCGCGAGTCATCGGATCGTACACGCCGAACGCATCCTGCTTGGACGCTTTCATGTATCCTCTGGCCAGCATCAATTCGATATCGTTGCGGGCAGTCTTATGCGAGATCGCATCGGAATAGCTGTAACGCAAGGATTTAACGGCGTAGTAACCGAAGCCCTTGAATGGAGCGGTAACGGTTTTCTTCTTGGCATCTACTTTTCCGCCGATGTTGATCCAGGTTCCTTGGGACGGGTTGTACCACCAGATGCCCAGGTTGCTGGAAGCCGAATTCACCAGCGCGGAATCGTATTTCAAGGTAATCGTACCTTTTTGGGAGAGCTCCATCCAGTTCTGCGGAATCAAACGTTGATGGAATTCGTGCCCTTTTGCGTACGGATGCATTGCCGCTTTTACATTAAAGTCTTCCACGTTGCTGCTGTAGGCATTAAGCGAACCTGCGTCCAGCCAGTAAAGAGGCGAAGAATATCCGAAATGCGCAGCCGGCGTGAAACGGAACGCATTGTTGTTATCCCCTGGAATCAGGGACAGGCGTCCGTCCATTTCCACGCCGTTCTCGATTTCGCCGATCCGGTTATAGGCTTTAATCGTACGACCATCGATCTGGTTGGCAATGCCGAACAGGATGTCATGCTCGCCGAGCAGGTTGATCGTTGGCACTTCAGCCGTAGGGCTTGATTTCGCCTGCTGAAGCACGGTGCCTTTCGGCAAGGACAGCGAAACGCCGCCTTTAAATACGGACACTTTGCCGGACTTCGAAATATTCGTTTTATACTGGGAGCCTTCCGTTGCATCGTCTGTGTACGTTACGACGAATTGGCCGTTTGTCTTTTTGGTGCCTTGTTCGATCGTGAACTTGATGGTGTTTTTTCCGTTTTTCAGGTTCTTTACCTCAAGACGGAAAATGTCGCTGATTTCGGATTTCACCATTGGCGTTTTGCCAATCAGAATGGCGTCGGCGCCTTCAGCCTTGATGCTTACCTCTACAAAGTTCTGTTTCAGCACGCCTTCGTTCGGCAGCTTAGGAGACAGCACTTGATAAGGTGCACGTTCGCGCGTGATTTCGATGGTATCGGTTGTTGTAACCGACTGATAACGCGAACCGATGCTGATTGCCTGTAATCCAACCTCTGGAAGTGCGAGCTCTTTGAACACCACGCGGGCCGAGCTGGAGTTTGCGCCATTGACAATGGTAAAGTACCGGTCGTAATCCGCCGGATTAATGGGATCCAATTGGGTCTTCAGGGCACCGCCCGAGAGAGTCCAGGTACTTTGGTTGTTTTTGGTAAAGACTGCAAAGATGGTTGGCGTCGGATGACTGAGGTTCACCGTAATCTCATCCGTGTATTCCACTTCAAAGCGAAGACCCAAAGCTTTTTCATATGTGTTGTAAGCATTCTCAGCCGTTTCTCTGAACAATCCGTCCGGATCGGATTCCGTTGCGGAGCCAACCGGGAATGGGATCATGTTTTTGATAACCGAACGGGTATCGCTAAAATAAAGCAGGGTCAGCTTCGTCGAGATTTTCCCGCTCTTGTCGGCGACCACCAACGTATTCGGACCTGGAATCAGCTGCAGGAACGTCGTATCCGTAAAGCTGAATTCTCCGTTGCCGTTCACGTTCAGATCGCGAGTGTTACCGTTCAGGGAAATCGTAAGTCCTGTAGTCCCTGTGTAGTTGACAATGCGTCCTGTCACTTGGTTGAAATCTGAGCTGTTCTTAAATACCTGGTTGTTGTACAAATTGAAAATATCAATATAAGAAGAAGATAAGAACGTCACCGGGATGACTTTGGTATCGGAAACGCCCGACCCATTGCTGACCTTGATGATCAGATTTTGCTGACCTGTCGGCAGGTTCGTGATTTTGAAAACCGTGTTGCCGTTGTAGGTAAACTTCTGGGCGATCGTGCCGCCGCCCTTGCTGGACTCAATCTCCACATTGCCTGCGTTCACTTGATCGACCATCAAATAGATCGGCAGTTCATTCAGGACGGTGTTGTTACTGCTTGGGAAAATAGATTGGGAGGTAGCCGATACTGTTCCTCCGCTCTCCGTTACGCCGTACAATTGATACACCTGCTTGATGGTAGGCGCATTGACATCGCGGTAAGTAAAAGAATTCTTTACATCAAAGCCCGTGGTAGAATCCTTAGTGAGTACAAAATAATCCCCACTCTGAGTGATGCTGGTAGTGCCGGTCGTTGTAAAAGGATACATCAAGGTATTGCCCAGCAAGCTTGCCGCACCTACGGTTGCCGGCGAGGTCGTGATCGGATTTGTGGCTCCTACCTGAAATACGGAAACTTCAAGAATCGGGGGAACCGCTGGGGTACCAGCCAGAGGAGCATCCACGATCACATAACCGGAGATGACGCCGTTAACCGTACCGGTTACAACCGCCTGTCCATCGATATTTGTGCCGCCAATCTTCAGTTGATTGACAGTTATGGAACCTGTCGGATGATAAACGACCTGTCTATTGATGGTCTGGGATTTCGATTCGGAGTTCACGACGATCACCAGATCGTTGACACCCTTCTGCAGCAGGATCCCTGCGGAGTAATACGTATCGCCGCCGCCGGCATACATACTCTGCCCATTGACGGTAACACCCTTGGATCCATTCGTCGCTTTGACGGAAATGCTGATGGTCTGCGTAGTAACGACAACCGGCTTGGAAGCATTCTCTTCCAGAACGCGTCCATCACTGAGCGCTACTTCGTAAACAGCCGGTACATCGGAGAACTTCACATAGGCCGTAGCACTCATCTGCTGGCCTTGCGTGCTCATACCGGACACGATGATTTTGTTCACTCCCTGATTCAACTGCACATTCAGGAACTCGAACGTATTCGCTGCTTCGTCCAGGATCGGCTTGACGCCGGTGCCGCCTGTGGTCGTGTCATCGAACCGTTTGATTTCATACGAGATGGTATTCGGGTTAATGCCGTTGTAGGTACCCGTAACCGAAATCGAGCTCCGGTTCTCCGGCGTTGGAGAATTCGGATCCGTACTTAGATTGGAAAAGTGAAAAAACAAGGCTCCGTTTGCAGCTGAAGCCGGTAATGCCGGAATAAGGGAAAAGAACATAGCAATGGCCAATAACAGGCTTGCTATTGTACGGAAATTTTTCTTCAACGGTTGTGCCTCCTTGATCATTCGGACGTTGGCGTCCGTTTTGGGTGTTGCGTCGTTCACTGGGTCCCCTCGCTTTCACTGACAGATTGGTACTTGCGCATAGTTCATATATCGGTCCCAGACATTCAATTATTTAGAAAAAATCACAAAAAAGCCTCACCCTTTTTGGGCGAGGCTGGCATGTCCATACGGACTCATAATGAAAAAGAATGAGTTCTATTTAGTGCGGCTTTCGGGATTTGCCTTCATCCGCATCCGGTTAATCAGCCCGAGAATCGGCCGTTTGGTCTTGCCGACCAGCCCGATGACTTCGGCACCGATCTGCATGAAGCACATCATGACGCAGATGACCACAAACGTCACCCAGTTCGCTTCATACATGGCAGCCGACGATTGAATGACGGCCAATACGCCGAAAAACGCGGCAATGACGTAAATGATCAACACGGTCTGGCGATGGCTGAATCCAAGCTCGCGCAGGCAGTGATGCAGATGCCCCTTGTCCGGAGCAAAGATCGGTTTCTTCTGGATTTTGCGGCGAATGATCGCGAAGAACGTATCCGACAGCGGAACGCCGATAATGATCAGCGGCGTAATAAAGGATACAATCGCAATCTGCTTAAATCCAAGCAGGGACAGCATGGCCAAACTGAATCCAAGGAATAATGACCCCGTATCCCCCATGAAAATCTTCGCCGGGTGAAAGTTGAAAAACAGGAAACCGATAATGCTGCCGAGGAGCAGCAGGCAGAGCAGGGCTACGGTCGTGTTGCCCATCAGGACGGCCATGACCAGGATCGTGCCGATCGCAATGCCGGATACGCCGGCTGCAAGTCCGTCAAGCCCGTCAATCAAATTAATCGCGTTCGTTACGCCGACAATCCAGAAGATCGTAAGCGGAATCGATACCCAGCTCTCCAGCATGGAGTAACGGTCCTGGAACGGTATATTTACAAAGTCCACGGTAATATTAAATCCGAATACAACCACGCAGGCAGCTGCAATCTGAGCCAAAAACTTCACTTTGGCCGAAAGTTCAAATCGATCATCCAAGGCTCCGATCAATACGATCATGGAACCGCCGATCAGAAATGCCTTCATGAAGTTGGCATCACGAGGCGACAGGCTATCCGGCAAAAAAGGAAGAACCGCAATCAGTCCAAGAATAAAAGCCAGATAAATGCCGAGTCCCCCGAGTCGGGGCATGATCCGGGTATGAACCTTGCGGGCATTAGGAACGTCAACGGCACCAATCTTAACCGCAAACTTCTTTACAAGCGGGGTTAAGAGCAGAGCGAGCGCCAGCGATACGATAAACCCGATGATGTATATCATTAACATGTAATCATTCGACCCCCAATAAAAGTCTACCGGTTGAATTATACTCCCTTCGGGTCCGAAAACCAATGCCAATTTCCGGTGATTTCCCGGATTTTACCCACAGAAATGAGCCATTTAGCTCGATTTCGTTACGTTTTCTTTCTCGCGCAGCACTTTCACTACGAATTTCGGCAGCGCAAGCATTCTTTTGTAACGGGTAGGCTCCTTCAGAAGGCGATAAAACCATTCGAGACGCAGCTTTTGGAACACCTTCGGTGCCCGCTTCAGTTTGCCGGAGATAATATCGAACGATCCCCCGACGCCCATCACCACCGGAACCTGGAGCGCCTGTTTATGCTGGGCAATCCAAGGCTCCTGGTTATCCGCACCGCGCGCCACAAACAAAATATCCGGTGAAGCCGCCCGTATCTGTTCGATGACGGCAGCATCCTCATCAGGCCCAAAAAAACCGTCCCGGCAGCCGCATATAATTGCAGCCGGATATTGCATTTGTAACCTTTCGGCAGCTTCCTGAATCACTTCGGCGGTAGTTCCCAGCAGAAAGAACTTCCATCTATAGGTTTCCCCGACCTTCAACAATTCATGTAAAAGCTCGAAGCCGGTTACGCGTCCCTCCAACGGATCGCCGCCAACACCGGCGGCCCAGACGATTCCGGTGCCGTCCGGAACGATGATTTCGGCGCCTTGCATCATCCGTTTATACTCCGGATTGTTGACGGCCGTCATCACCATGATCGGATTCGCCGTGATGACATGGTGGGGCTGCCCCGACTGCACAGCCTCGGTCAGGTATTTCACCGTATCTTTCATGCTTAGCTTGGAAAACGGAATGTCGAATACCGATACGGTAGGAAATGGATAGGTCTGTTTCATGTTTATCATCCTCTATGGCGTAAATATTGGGCAATGTGGCGTGCAGGCATGGCAGCCTCGCGTTTCAGCACGGCAATCTGCTCGCCATGCTCCGCCTTCCATGCCGCTGCATCGTCCAACAGCTTCAGCATCTGATCCTTTAGTACGCTCGGATCAAGGGATTCAGTGCTTCCGACAGGCTCGCTGCCAAGCCGCTTCAAGAAGTGGTTGATTTTCGGATCATAAGAAATTCCGAGCAGCGGCACGCTCTGATTCGCTGCATAGATCAGGCTATGCAGACGCATGCCCAATATCATATCACAACGGCTAACCTCGCGCAGCATGTCCTGCGGCTGTTTCTCATCGCGGTAAAAACTCAAGACAGAGCCATTCTTGGAAACATTACCCATGGCATCCGCTATAAACTGCGAAGCCTCAATATCATCCGGCTGATGAAAAGGAAGAAAGCGAAGATGCACCGGTCGTTGTTCGGCCAATGCCTTTAAACCTTCCGCTACAGCCTTCAGTTCTTTTCGTTCCGGATGCCAATACCGAACCGAAATGCCGATGACTGGCAGAGAGCCTTTCGTGTCTCCGCTTAATAACGAGGATGGCTTTACAGGTTCTTCGAATGATTCGCGCTGCTCTTCTATAGAAGAAACTGGTGCAGCTTCATTCTCTTTCAATGCTGATCCCGGGTGGGAATCCCTGTGGATACCCTCTCCGGCCGGCAGCGGCAACCCCATCACCGGGTCCGGCACGACGTGCACGGCTTCCCCCGATATTCCCATGGACTGAAGCAGTTCGCCCGACTGGATGTCCCGCACCGAGATATACGTGCATTTACGGAAGATCGAGCGAATCATCGGATAAAACAGTTTACGGTTCACCGGGCCAACGCCCTGGGCATAAATAAACGTCGGTTTACCGAGCCACTGCGCGATCTTGAGAACGCCCAGATAATAAGGGATGGTCTTCGGACTGGTAGCATCCTGCAGCAGGCTTCCCCCGCCGCTGATCAAACCGTCGCTGTCCTTGATCGCCTGTCGAACCTCGCCCAGCTTCATCCGATGAACGGATTTAACCCCGTAGGCAGCCGAAGTCCATTCCGGGTCAATGGAAAGCACAACGGGGTTGATATCGACCCCCGCCGCCTGTCCTTCCTGCTCTAATGCGGTCAGAATCGATTTCAGCACCGCTTCGTCACCGCTATTTTTAAATCCGTAATATCCGGAAATGACTATTGTCTTAGAAGTGGAGACCATCGTTTCCAGATCCTTTCTGCCACTTGCCATACCAATATCGCGATCAATCCGATGATCAGGCCGAGTCCAAGGCCCAATACCACCCGAATCGCCGAAATATAGAGAGGCGTGTGAATATGCGTGAATGTTCCGACCATCGACAGCTGTCCCATCACGCCGATAATGAGAAGGTATACGGCATGACGGTATTTAAATGACAGGAACACGCCGAGTACCATCATCGGATGAGCAAGCAAGAATTCCTTGTTACGCGGACGTACGCCAAACGTATTTTCCAGGAATGTACGGAATGCCATTTCGATCGAAGATACGGAGCCTGCATTACCAGTACGGGTGAGATAGTACCAGCCAACGATGGCCACAATACCGGCTGCTATGACCCATGTCAGTGAGATCGGTGCTTTAAGCAACTTCAGAATTGCGCTGTAAGTCGACCCACCGCGATACAGAACCACGTAAATCGCAATAAGCCCAATCGGAGCTGCGGCCAGCAAGCTCACGCCACGGAACTGATCCAGCACGAGCATATAGGTCACATTGTTCAATAACGCAACAACGATCGGTACGGCCGCAAGCGACAGGATTGAGGTCTTGACCAGCAATACGATCGAATGAGTCACTCTTCTGCCAGAGCTCATGTCCGGAATGCTCTTCTGCGTTTCATTAACTTTGCGAATGGCCAATATGACGGCAACCGTTGGGGCACTGATCGCAGCAAATAAAGCCAAGGCCTGCTCAAGCAATGTCGGCTTCAAAACATACAATCCCGCGCTACCCACGAGGCCGATCAGGAAGGCTGCAATCGTCAAGAACGGAATGTAATAGGAAATCATGAGCGAAATCAACGCGATGGCTCCGACGACTGCCCCAAGCTTGAAGTAACGCTGCAAGGACGAGTCGGTTACCTTAAACGGCTCTGCAGGACCCATGGTAAATCCATTGTCCTCGATCTGCTTGATGGCTTGGCCCGATCCGGTCAAACTGTCAATCAGATTGTCGAGCGGATGAGTAACGGTAGCCTTGGTCATATCCCGGCTCGGCTCTGCATTCAAATAGAACATACGAATGTTACGGTCTTTGGAGGCCAGGGCAAAGCGGTCCCCGATAACCTCGGGCTCCAGATTAGCATCCCGCTCGCTTAAGGAATAAATACGGGTTACGTTGTAATCCGTTAAATAGGCAAGTTTCGTAAAGCCTTTTTGCGGACGCTTGATATTCTCAATCGCCACTAGGCCGATACCATGTTGGTTCAACAGCTGGCCAAAGGAATCCAGGCTTTTCATGTCGGCTTGATCATTAAAACCTCTGGCGGAATCCCCTTCAAACAGAATGCGTTTCACGCCGTTATCCGCGAAGTACGCCATCAGCTTCTCCATGTAAGCCTGGTCATACGGAAGACTGTCCGACAGACGCGGCACAATGTTAAAGCCCTTCTCCCGCAGCATGCTGATCGTAATCGGGTCTGGAGACAACGGTTTAATGACGGCATTGGAACGCGGGGTTTCCAGCACCAATCCGTCCACTGCGCGATCGAACTGCCATGATCTTACCGGAATCCCCAGTCTCGTGAACGTGTCTTGAATGATGGGTTTAATTAAAGCTGCGCTTTCCTCGTTTAGGAATGCAACATACGTAAAATTCTCGTTCGGGGAGACCGTCGTACCTGTCAGATCGGCGACCTGCTGCCCGTCATATACCGATATCCGCCGCGATTTCGCCAGCTCGTCCAGCGTGCTTTCATAAAGCGCCATACTGATCACGCCGGCCTCTTTCAGGCGATCCAGCTGCTCGGATATAAAATCCTGCGGCTTGGATTGATACACCGCGACATCCAACAAATCCCGATAATCAAACACCAACTCAACGTTCTTTGATGTTGATTCTGTTTGCAGTCGGTCATAACCTACAGGCAGGGCCGCTGCAACGCCAAGAACAACCAGAATCCACAGCCACTTGCGGGCTGCCGTGTTCCAGCGTTTCCATTTCTGAACCACGAAAGTACCTCCTCATCGAACCTGCGGGAATTTACGATGGAGGGCAACAGCTACATTGATGCCTTGCAGCAACCATCGTAAATCCCCTTCGTTCTCTTCTCTCATTAAAATATATCTATGGTTAAGCGTCTACCCGGGCCATGACTTGATCCGAGAGCGATTGAATTTTGGCCTTCGCATCGGCGAGAGATTCACCGCGCACGGCAAAATATACTTTGATCTTCGGCTCGGTGCCCGAAGGTCTCAGGCAGAACCATGAACCGTCTTCCAGCAAATATTTTAACACGTTTTCATTCGGCAATCCGTCCAAGCCCTCTGCATAGTCAAGGACCTGCTTAACCGATTGGCCTCCGACCTTCTGGGGCGGATTGTCGCGCCAATCGGACATCTTGGCTTGAATCTGGGCAACGCCATCCTTGCCTTTGAGCGTCCGGGATTCCAGCGTCTCGAGGAAATAACCGAACTGCTCGTAAAGCTCCTGTAGCACATCGTACAGCGTCTTGCCTTGTCCTTTATAGTAGGCGGCGGCTTCGCATATCAGCATCGAGGCCAGCACGGCATCCTTATCGCGCGCATAGTTGCCTGCCAAATAGCCGTAACTCTCCTCGTAGCCGAACAGATACGTATGGCTGCCGGACTCCTCGAACTGGGTCATTTTCTCGCCAATGTACTTGAAGCCCGTCAATGTATTCAACACGGCGGCACCATAATGCTCGGCAATCGCCGCTCCCATCTCGCTCGTAACGATGGTCTTGATGACGGCACCGTTATGAGGCAGCTTGCCCGCTGCTTTCAATTGACCCAGCAAATAGTGGATCATAATCGCGCCGGATTGATTGCCTGTCAGCACGACGTATTCGCCCTGAGCGTTCTTCACGACGGCCCCCATGCGGTCTGCGTCCGGATCCGTCCCGATCAAAATGTCGGCTCCCACTTCCTCGCCAAGCTTCATCGCAAGCGTGAACGCTTCCCGTTCCTCCGGATTCGGAGATTTCACGGTGGAGAAGTTGCCGTCCGGCTGGGCTTGCTCAGGAACGACATGGATATGCTTAAAGCCGATGCTCCGAAGCACCCGTTCGACCGGGGCTTGCCCTGTTCCGTGCAGCGGCGTGAATACGATTCTAAAATCCTCGCCAAGCTTGGACGCGATAAGCTCCCGATTCACGCTGACATCGGTCACCGTATCCACAAAAGCCTGGTCCTCCGCTTCGCCCAGCCAAACCAGCAGACCCTGAGCCTCGGCATCCGCCTGCGACAGCCTTTTCACGGCGGAGAAAGAATCCACCTCCTGAATCCGGGCAATCACGTTCTCCGCTTCGTCCGGCACCAGCTGGCCGCCTTCACGGTTGTACACCTTATAGCCGTTATATTCCGGCGGATTATGGCTTGCCGTGATGACAATCCCGCCGGTAGCGCCCAAGTGGCGCACGCTGAATGACAGTTGCGGCGTAGAACGCAAGGAAGGATAAAGCTTGGCTACAATCCCATTGCCGGCCAGAACCAAAGCAGCCTCCAACGCAAACTCCGGCGAGAAATGCCGGGAATCATGGGCAATGACAACGGAAGGCTTGCCTTCCGCATCGCCGTGAGCCTCCAGAATATATTGCGCAAAGCCTTGCGTTGCGCGACCTACCGTATATTTATTAATCCGGTTGCTGCCTGCACCGATGACACCGCGCAGACCGCCCGTTCCAAATTCCAGATCACGATAAAAACGCTCCTCCAGCTCTTTGGCATCGTGCTCGAGTGAACGCAGCTCCTGTTTCGTCTCCTCATCTACATAAGGATCATTCAACCAACGCTGTACCGTATCGATTGTTCTCTGACTCATCTCTGACATGAAAAAAAGTCTCCCTTCCTCATCCAAACAAGAATAGTCTGAAAATTACTCCTTATCCGCGAGAGCAAACATAATTTCTCCCTCGGCCACTACGCGTCCATCCACCGTTGCGGTCGCCTTCCCTTTGCCGATCATGCCCTTCAGGCGAATGATCTCAACTTCCAGGCGCAGCGTGTCTCCCGGCACCACTTGTCCACGGAAACGGAAACCGTCAATGCCCGCCAAAAAGCCGAGCTTGCCCCGATTGCTCTCTACGTTGAGAATCGCCACAGCGCCGACTTGCGCCAAAGCTTCTACAATCAGGACTCCCGGCATAACGGCATATTCAGGGAAATGCCCGACAAAAAACGGTTCGTTGATCGTCACGTTCTTGATACCGACCGCCCGTTTGCCATCCTCGATCTCCACGATCTTATCGACGAGCAAAAACGGGGGACGATGCGGAATAATCTCTTGGATCTGTTTGATGTTCAACATAGTATTAAATCCTCCTTATGTACGTACCCGCCAAGCATAGCGATTGAAAAGGGGAGTTCGTTCCAGTTGCGCCGCTATGCCGCTTTCTCAGCAGCGGAAGGTATTGCTGATGGTTGTATCATGCTTCATCTTCGAGGTTCTTTAACGAATTTCAGATCATTTGCATAAAAAGAGGGATCTGCGGAAAAAATGATGGATATCCTTCACCGCTGCAGAAGTGAAGGTTTCAGATAAGGGGCTTTCTCCTTCGGACATTCCGTGTACGAGGAGAGGGCCCTTTTATAAGTTTTTTGGGGTGCAAAGTATTTGGAATAAGCATCGCAGCATAGGCTCCACTTTGTGGGGTTATTTTATATACATCCGTCCAATGTCATGAAATGACAAAGTTAATACGCAAGTCCCATCCCATTATACCGTTTAACCCTAAAAAAAGAAAACTCCCTTGCAGGGAGTTTGGCATCTTATCAACAACGTTGTATGTCACCCCGACCTTCGTCACGGTGCGAAAATCAAATCAAAAACATGCTTCCATGTGCCCCATTCAAACACTTCACTAAGCTCCTGATCCCCCAGGACAACATATCCGAAGACCATGCCCCCGAATAATGCCAGTACGAGCAATACAGGAATCATGATACGGACGGCGATTTTCCATCCGGATGTCTTGGAGCGTTTTTTGGCGTTTGATTCACTCATGATGCCCACCTACCCTCGCATTGTGTTGGCAAGGTTCATCATGGTATCGCTGGAACTAAGCGCGCGTGCCGTCAGCTGGTAGGCCCGCTGAACTTCCATCATCTTGGTCAATTCATCGGTCAGGTTCACGTTGGATTGCTCCACAAATCCGGAAAGCACCTTGGATTTAGGAGGCTCGCCCGGAGCAGGCGGCGTCGTATCGAATACGTCGCCTTCCGCTAAGCCGTTCCCTAAGACAAACAGGTTATCCCCTACAGCGACCAGTCCCTCCGGACGCTCAAGCTCAACCAGCTTCAAGGTGGCATAAGGAGCCGTACGGCCACCCGTTGGGGTCTCCACGATAATCTGACCACTCTCATTGATGGCAACTTTCCCTTTGGCCGGAAGAGAGATCGGGTTATCGTTCACGTCAAGCACAGGATAGCCTTGTGAATTGACCAGCAGCAGGTTGTTCGGATTACGGGCGTCCGGGGATACATGGAATCCGCCTTCGCGGGTATATCCGATCGCGCCGTCACCCTGAACCGCAAACATGGCTTGCCCGTCAATCATCAGATCGAGCGGGTTGCCGGTTTCCTTCATGGCGCCCTGCTCCATGTTTGGCACAACGGAAGATAATCTCATGCCGTACCCGAGTGTATAGCCAAGCGGCGTCGCACGGCCCGTCCGGTCGAAATCCTTGTGATGGCCCTGAACCTGAGTCAGCACATCCTCAAAGGATGCCTCCTTTTTCTTATAACCAGCCGTGTTGACGTTTGCCATATTGTCCGCAATGACATCCAATCGCTGCTGGAGGGCATTCATCGACACCATGGCGCTAATCATCGAGTTGTTCATTACTTACCTCCCGTGGGCTCCCATTATTCGGGCAGCAGTGTGCTGCCTACCTGCTTACAGACGTTAGCTTAGACGCGGCCAATCTCATTGACCGCCTTCTCCAGCGTTCTGTCGTAATATTGAACGATTTTCTGATTCGTTTCATACGCGCGCAGCGCAGCGGTCAATTCCACCATCGATTGCGTTGGATCCACGTTGGATCCTTCGATGAATCCCTGACGGACCACTCCGTTATCGGCCGGCGTCATAAAACGCACTTCACCGTCCGGATCAGCCATGCGGAACACGCCATGCCCTTCTCGAATCAGTCCATGAGGCTGGCTCACGATGCTGACGCCGAGGATGATGCCTGTCCCTCTGCCAGCGGCGTCCATGATTTCTCCTTGCTCATTCACTGTAAAGTCACTCGCCGGACCTGTCAATACAATCGGTCTGTTATTGTTATCCAGAACCTGATAGCCGCTCTCGCTCAGCAGGTTGCCTTCGGGGCTGACCCGGAAGCTGCCGTTGCGGGTGTACCGGACATCTCCGTTCTCGTTCTGAACCGTGAAAAATCCTTCCGGCCGGTAAATCACCTCGCCGTTCTCATCCACGTATCTGCCCGAAGCATCAAACGGATAAGCCTGGCCCGTTGCCGGATTCTGTACCGTGAACGAGGATACCAGCGCAAAGTCCGTTGTCTTGTTCGTTTCACGGAGCGCGCCTTCCGTATATAGCGAAATGCTCTCCTCCGCGTATACGCCGGTGTTGAACTTGCCGAGCTTCCGTCCCGCATTCGACGACTCGTTGCCGCCGATCATCGAGACCAGCACTTCAGGGAACGATCGCTGTACGCTGTTCGTTGCCTTATAGCCTGTCGTGTTAACGTTGGCGATGTTCTGCGTCACCGTATTATGTCGCTGCTCCTGGGTCATCATCCCTGAAGCCGCTGTATAAAGACCTCTTAACAATGAAGGCACTTCCCTTCCATTAACCTTGTCCTATCATCTATATCGGAAGGTTAGAACTTTTTCTTAACGACCTTGTCCAAATTATCCAGCATAATTCCCGTTCCTTTAACCACACAGTGCATCGGATCTTCAGCGACAAGCACCGGTACCCGAAGCTCGTCCGTCAACAGCTCGTCCAATCCGTGAAGCAGCGCGCCGCCGCCCGTTAGAATGACGCCGCGATCGACGATATCCGCCGACAGCTCAGGCGGAGTGCGCTCCAATACGGATTTGGCTGCGAGCACGATCGATGACACGGGATCCCACAGGGCTTCCTGCACTTCCTCTGACGACACCGTTACGGTAAACGGCAACCCCGATACCATATCGCGTCCGCGAATGTCCATCTCAGCTTGTCTGCCGCCCGGACGAACCGTTCCGATCGCCATCTTCAAATCTTCTGCCGTCCGTTCCCCGATCAGCAATTTATATTTATGCTTCACGTACTTCGTGATCGCCTCGTCGAACTTGTCCCCTGCCATTTTAATCGAAGAAGCGGTGACCACATCGCCCATGGACAGGACGGCCACATCCGTGGTGCCGCCCCCGATGTCCACGACCATGTTACCGCTCGGTTGGAAAATATCCATTCCTGCGCCGATTGCCGCCGCCTTCGGTTCTTCTTCCAGGAACACATCCCTTGCGCCGCTGCGCTCAGCCGCTTCCCGGATCGCTTTCTGCTCCACCGAAGTAATGTTCGTCGGTGCACAGATCAGGATTCGGGGCCGGCTGTGCCAACTGCGCGCGCCCACGCGATCAATAAAGTACTTCAGCATCGCTTCCGTAATTTCGAAGTCGGCGATGACCCCGTCCCTCAGCGGGCGGATCGCCGTAATGTTGCCGGGAGTACGCCCGACCATGCGCCGTGCTTCCTCACCGACGGCAAGGACTCGTTTGGTGTCGGTCTCAATAGTGACAACGGAAGGTTCGTCTAACACTACCCCCTTCCCCTTTACGTGAATGAGCACGTTCGCCGTTCCGAGATCGATTCCAATATCCTTGCTCAACATCATGAAAAGCCCCCAAAGTGTCATTTTATGGTAAAAGAGTCTGTTCGCTGTACCGTACCACCCTTCGACATAATCTAGCAATCGATGATGATCTTCGGCAAAACAGGTCCCATATTTCGATCCTATACCAGCTTTTAACATATCATACTTTAGGGGAGGGATTCAACGCCAATCTAGCGACCAAAGCCCTAAAAAATCAGGATTTTGCCGTGGCCACCGGTTCACGGTTGCTGCCGGTTTTTTTGTACTTGATCTTGGTAGCTTCTCCGCCTCTCAGATGGCGGATGGATTTGTGGTATTCGAGAATGTGCTTTACCTGATCCGCCAGGTCCGGGTTGATCTCCGGCAGACGTTCGGTTAAGTCCTTATGCACCGTGCTCTTCGACACGCCAAATTCTTTGGCTATAGTTCGAACCGTATGCCTCGTTTCCACGATACAGCGTCCGATCTTAATGGTCCGCTCTTTGATGTAATCGTGCACGCTCCCGCCTCCCTACTGTGTGGATAGTTTGGTACATTATATGAGGGGCCTGACGGGATATTCGCGGTTTCAAGTGCTGACAAGCTTACTTGGACCCATTTATTTTCTGGACATGCCAATCGCGGACAAGCAGAAAAACTCCATAAATCAAGGCGCAGCAAGGGTTGGACTTGCCATCCGAACCCGCAGCAAAAAAAAGACAGGATCCCAAGATCCTGCCTCTTCAAGTGCGCGGTGGGCGCATATGACGAAGAAATGAAATTATTTTTGCGGAAGCACGCTCACAGGGTTGACCAGTTTCCCGCCCTCATACACTTCAAAGTGCACGTGGTTGCCGAGATCCTTCTCAAGCTCGCTGCGTCCGGCCGTCGCGATGGAATCGCCCTGCTTCACTTCGGCGCCTTCCTTCACTTTCACTTCGTTCAAGCTTTGGTACACGGTTTTCGTATCGCCGGAGGTAATCTCCACGACGTTGCCGTTGACCGGATGATTCTCGACCCGGGTCACTTTACCCGTAAGCGCGGCTCTGACTTCGAACATCGTGTCGTCGGCGGTAGCCAAGTCGATTCCCAGATTCGGCGTGAAGGTGTCGTTATATTGCACCATCGCCTCTTGATGGGTCTCCGGGTTCGTCTCGTCAAAGTAAGGTTTGACGATGCTCACCGCCACGTCGTCCGCTACCGGCCAGATCATCGCTTGCGCATTGGCCGTCACTTCTACAGCCTCTCCGTCATTGCCTTCGGTTGCAGCAGGCTTCTCCGAGCCTTGAACCGATTCCGATACGGTTGTTGCTTCCTCTTGTGGGTTCAGCGTCTTTTGGCTGGCGTCCTGGTAGACCCACACGAGGGTTAGTATAATTGCCGCTGCTGCTAAGTATGCTGCCGGGAACACCCACCGTTTGGATAATGCTTTCTTCCACGAAGATGACGTTACCGCCGAATCTCCTTGCACAGTTTTAGGAGTTTCTTCGTGGGGTTTACTATTTTTGTTCTGTTCATTCATTTGCAATCACCTCAGTAACCATTGTTACCGGGGTCAACTCTTTTATACGTTATCTCACTATTATTTTTTTGAGAGGTTGTTCCAAAAGTCGTCTTTTGATCACGGAGTGAATCAAGGGGCAACTCGGCATCGAATCTTGAATTCAGCCGGTCCTTCCAATGCTCACGTACCCATAACGTACGCTCCGCTTCTCAGTCCCTAGCTTTATTCAACCTTCTCGGTGTTGAAAAACCGATTTTTTGAACTTGTATTTAAAGAGAGAAGATTTGAAGTTTTGTCAAAAGAAATATTCGTATAATAGTGCTCCAGGATCGCTTTCGCTTCATATCCCTCGCGGGCCATGCCCTCTGCTCCGTATTGGCTCATGCCGACTCCGTGGCCGTTGCCGTAGGTCGTAATCTCAATCTCTCCGTCTTTCATATGAAGGGTGAATTGGCTGGACCGGAGCCCCAGCTTCTCTCTCACCTCGCGACCGGTGAACTTCTTGCCGCCGACCCGTACGCTCTCAATGCGATGGCCTTGCGTATATGAGAGTACTTTCAAAAAAGAAGAACCCCCATCCCCGCCTGCCGATACCGGTACGGCTCCATCCGCCAGGCCAAGCTTCCCGATAAACTCCGACCTTGGCATCGTGACCGTTGTCTTGTATTTGGGCGAAATCTGTTTATCCCATGGACTCTCCACGCTGCGCAGGTAGGGAATCTCGTTCTTCCAATAATCCTCTGAATTTTCGGTATACCCGTTGCTGGTGGAGAAAAAAGAAGCCGTAATCGGCTTACCTTCATACGTCATCACCACACCCGCCGTTTCCTTAACGGCCTGCCGCAGCTTCGTCAGCTCGGCTTCCTTCCCCAGCCGACGCCATTCCTTCGTCAACTCGTCTTGAGCGATATAAGCCTGGTGACTGACCGTGTCGGTCACCAGGGCCTTCCCGTCCGGCACGCCGCTGCGGTCGCCGGACGCCAGCCGCTGCACGATATAGGTTCGTGCCGCGATGGCCTGGGCCTTGAGCGCCTCCAGCTGGAACTCCGCCGGCATCTCGGCGGCCAGGACGCCGACGAGGTACTGTTCCAGCGGCAGCTCTTCCACGGTATCCGTCTTGGTTACATAGACGGATACCGTGGGCTCTTCCGCCGCCTGCGGCTCGGCGGAAGGCAGCGGGGCCGGCCCGGGCGGCAGCGGCTCTGGTGCGTTGTTGCCGGGGGCAACCACCAGCAGAGGGAGCGCCAGCGCCAAGGC